>JALYIS010000097.1 GCA_030775705.1 Actinomycetota bacterium | reverse complement strand
GGCCGACCTCGAGCGCGCGGCTCACACCGCTCAACGAAGCAGACGGCGTGAAAACGGGCGGCTCAACCGTCGCGAGCGCCGCATCGCGAACTATCTGCCTCGCCCCGGCGAACGTGGCGCGTTCGCGCTTCGGTCCTATCGTGAGCTCACCGTCGCTGCGCACCGGGCGACATCCGACGTCCTCGCGGGCGCCTACCCGTTCCTGGCCGAGGCAGGGTTGGGTTCCGACGGAATCCTCATCGGACAGGACGCCTGGGCAGGCTCGTCATTCTGTTTCGACCCATGGGTTCTGTATCGCGAAGGCGTACTCACGAACCCCAACTGCTTGCTCGCGGGCGTTGTCGGCAGGGGTAAGTCGGCGCTCGCGAAATCGATGGCGGTGCGCTCGATTGCATTCGGGCGGCGGGTGTACGTGCCGTGCGATCCCAAAGGCGAGTGGAGCGCCGTATCGCGACAGGTAGGCGGCCAGGTCATCCGGTTGGGGCCAGGGCTGTCGACTCGTCTCAATCCGTTGGACGAGGGGCCACGCACAGCCGGGATGTCGGAGGATCAATGGCGCGGCAGCGTGACAGCTCGCCGGCGTGAACTGCTGCGGGCGATGAGCGAGTCGATTCTCGCCCGCCCACTGACTCCGGTGGAGGCGACCGCGCTGACGAGTGCGCTCGACGCCGCGGTCCGTGACAACGGCGTGCCGCTGCTCCCTCACGTGGTGGACGCTCTCATCGAGCCTCCTGTCGATGTCGCCGGCTCCACGGTGAGCCAACTTCGCGAAGACGGGCGCCCCCTCGCCCACGCTCTCAACCGGCTGGTTCGAGGCGACCTCGGCGGCCTGTTCGACCGGCCCTCCACAACATGCTTCGATCCGAGCCGGCCGATGGTGTCGCTGGATCTGTCGAGCATCGCCACCTCCGGACCCCTCGTCGCTCTCGTGATGACGTGCGCATCGACCTGGATGGAGGCCGCGCTCAACGATCCGGTCGGACTGCCCCGCTGGGTGATCTACGACGAGGCCTGGCGCCTGCTGGCCCAGGCGCCCCTGCTCGCCCGGATGCGGTCCCAGTGGAAGCTCTCCCGGGCGCTGGGGATCGCCAACCTAATGATCATTCATCGCCTATCGGACCTCGATTCGGTGGGCGACGCAGACTCGGAGTCGCGCAATGTCGCCCTCGGCCTGCTGGCGGACTGCTCCACGAAGATCATTTATGCCCAGGAGTCGGGTGAGGCGACGAAGACTGCCGCCGCCCTGGGATTGTCGTCCACAGAGGCCAACGAGCTACCGCGCCTCGCAGTCGGCGAAGGACTGTGGCGCGTCGGCGAACGTGCCTTCGTGGTCCGGCATCTCTGTACACCGGGCGAACTCGAGCTGTTCGACACGAACGCCCGGATGCGCGGATGATGCCGAGCGACGCTCGCCCGGTCGACCACGCCGAGGCCGGCGGCCACGCCTTGCGCCTGTGGTCGGCCGCCGTGAGACAGCTGCCGCTGGACCGCGACTGGCGGCTACTGGTCGCGCTCAGCGTGCTCTGCGTGGCAGCCGCCGCGATGAGATTCTCGTCGTTGCGGATCAGCCGCAATGAGGACGACGGGTTCGCCGCCCGACGCCAGGTTCGTGCCGTGCTCGGGTCCGCCGCGCTGCACCGGCGTGCGGCAACTCTGCGGCCGGAGGCCAGGTCGCCGACGTCGCGTGAGCTGGGCGTCTGTCTCGGGAGGTCACGCGGAGTCCAGTGCTGGGCATCGATCGAGGACTCGGTCATGGTGGTCGGCCCGCCTCGCAGTGGCAAGGGGATGCATCTGGCGATTCCGATGATCCTGGACGCACCCGGGGCGGTGATCACCACGAGCACCAGACCGGACAACCTCGCCACGACGCTGCGTTCGCGCGTCGAGATCGGGCCAACCGCGATCTTCGATCCCCAACGGCTTGCCGCCAGCCTTGACTCCAGGCTGCGATGGTCACCGGTTCGTGGCTGCGAGGACCCGGCGGTCGCGATGACCCGAGCACGGGCATTGTGCGCCGACGCCGCGAACGGCGTCACCGAGGCGACGTTCTGGCAGCAGCAGGCGGTGACTGCGACCAGATGCCTGCTCCACGCGGCGGCCCTCGCCGAGCGCAAGACGGTCGACCTGCTGCGATGGTCACTGTCGGTGCATGCAGCCCAGCAGGCGGTCGACATCCTGGCCTCCCACCCCGCCGCGGCACAGACGTGGACCAAGGCCCTCGACGGGATTCTGGACGCCGATCCCCGCCAGCGCGACGCGGTGTGGGCGACCGTTGCCAACGTGTTCTCTGCCCTGTCCGACCCGACAGTCTTGGACGCGCTGTCGCCCGGCCCGGGCGAACACTTCGACCCGGCGCAGTTCCTCCAGGAGCGAGGCACGCTCTACCTGATCGGCACCGCGAGTGGCGCAGCGGCGACGGCGACGATGGTTGCCGCCTTCGTCGAAGACGTGATCGACGCGGCCAAGCGTCAGGCGGCCCGCTCTCCGGGCGGGCGACTCGACCCGCCGTTGGCTCTGGTCCTCGACGAAGCGGCCAACTACCCCCTCCCGTCGCTGCCGTCCCTGATGAGCGACGGCGGGGGCGCCGGCATCTCGACGACTGTCATCCTGCAGTCATTGGCACAGGCCCGCTCACGCTGGGGCCCGCAGGACGCGGCTGCGATCTGGGATTCCGCGATTATCAAGGTGGTCCTGGGTGGTCTGACGAACGCGTCGGATCTCAGCGACATCTCCGGTCTCACCGGGAAGCGGACCGAACGTCAGTGCTCCGAGTCACGCGGTCCAGACGGACGACGCTCCATTTCGACGTCGACGCACGACGTCGCGACCATGGACGTGGGGCAATTGCGAACCCTTCCATTCGGACGCGCGCTCCTGCTCCCCCGGTCGACCGCACCGTTGATACTCGACCTCAGACCCTGGACCAAGCGTCGCGACGCGGCCAGGATCCAGGAGCATCGCGCGGGTATCGAGCGGCAACTTCGCACAGGATCGAAGGCGGATGGCTGAGGACGCTGACGAGCCAGCGGCGGCTCATCCGGCGCTATCGCGTGGTCTGACAATGGAGGACGGACGTGCCGCGCCGGTGCACTGGCCAAGCCTCACCGCCGATGAGGATGCGATCGAGTCACCCCGGCTGAACGCGTGGGTCGACGACTTGCGCGAGCGCTACCCCGCTGCCGTGCGTCTGCCTGAGTGTTGGCGCAGTCACAGCGACCTCGTCGAAGCAGTGTCAGCACTGCGCGACTACGAACGCTATGCGTTCAGCGGCCACGCCGGCGCAGCCGGGGCGGTCGAATGGCAGCGTGCGTTACGTGACGTCGGTGAGCGGATCGATAGCTGGGGGCGCCGACTCTCGTGCTCCCCTTCCGACCATCAGGATCTGAGAGCGCGCCGCACAACGTAGCCCTCATGTACAACTGGTCCGCGCCCCTGGGCTCAGTAGCGAAATCCTCAACCCGTGGGCGCGGACGACCGGGACCATCCGCTCAACTGACATTCTGCGGACTGGGCTCAGCGCGCCTCGACGGCGACGCTGATACCCAGGCCGATCATCACGGCGCCGACCACCCGCTCCATCGCCCGGCGCACGGGCGGCCGAAGGATCGTGCTCGCCCGGTCGACGGCCCAGATAAGCGTGCCGAACCAGAGCACGTCGTAGGCCACGATGACCACCGCCATCGCCAGCGCGATCGGCAGGACATTCGCACCGGGCAGGAGAAACTGTGGGAACAGCGCGATGAAGAACAGCGCCAACTTCGGATTGGCGAAACTGGTGATCAGCCCGGTGCGCCAACCAACCCGCGTGTGGATCGGCGTGGGAGCTGACTGATCCCCGCGGTGCCGCACCGAGCGCACGCCGAGGTAGAGCAGCACCACGGCTCCAGCGATCCGCAGCAGGTCAAATGCGATTTGCGATGCCAAGATCAGCGACGAGACGCCAAGCGCCGACAGGCTCCCCCACGTCAGGACGCCGACGCTGTTACCGAGGACCGCCTGCATCGCCGCCCTTCGCCCGTCGCGCGCGGCGACTCGTACTACGAGCGCAGTGGCCGGTCCGGGGGTCAGCGTGACAATCAACGCGATGAGGAAGAACTCGGGGATCGACCGCATCCCAGCACACTAGGTCCGCCCACGGCCGACGGTCGTCCCCATTAACCACCAGCCTCGCACGGTGGCCACGACCGACTGAGCGGGAACGAACATCGAGGGGAGGCCTCCAGCGGACGAGACCTATGTGAAGGTCGTCTGTGCACAGACCTACCATCGTGCGAACCCGCTTTCGCTCACGCCGTCATGAGGCGAGGCAACGGTGGCTCCACCGAGCCGTGATATCGTGATATCCTGCTATCGCAGGAGGATCTCATGGCGGATGTCTTGATTCGAGGCTTGAGCGACACGGCCGTGGCGCAGCTCAATGCGGCGGCAGGTGCGGTAGGCCTGTCTCGCAACGAATTCTTGCGACGCCAGTTCGAGGCCGCTACGCCTACCAGCGGTCTCGTGGTGACAGCGGCCGACCTCCGACGCGCAGCGGAGGCTGCCAGCGACCTGCGTGAGCAGGGTGCCATGGCCGCCGCGTGGCGCTGAACTTCTGGCTCATCGACAAGTCCGCTTACGCACGGCTGGATCGCACACCCGACGGCGATCTGTGGGCCTCACGCATCGCCCGCGGCTTGGTGCAGATCAGCTCGGTCACCCGCCTAGAGATCGGGTTCTCCTTCCGCAACTTCAGCCAAGCCTCGCGCGAGGTGTCCTCACCCCCACTGCTGACGATCCCGATCGCCTACCTGACACCGGCAATCGAGGACCGTGCGGTCGAGGTACAGATGCTGCTCACACAAAGGGGTCACCACCGCGCGCCGAGCATCCCTGACCTCGTGATCGCCGCGACCGCGGAGAAGCTCGGGATGAGTGTTCTGCACGCGGACAAGGACTTCGACCTCATCGTCGACCTCACCGGCCAGCCTGCGGAGTGGCTACGCGTTGACGACCGCGGCGATCAGGCCTAACAACTCGCCGAACGTCACGAGCTCTTCCGGACTCGACCTGGTCGAGGTCCGTTTTGGTAACTCTTTCCGATCGGCTGTCCCATTCCGGAGCCAAATCCGGATTTCAGACTGGCGGCCCTTACTTGCCCGCAGACGAACCGCCGCTCGGTGGTCAGAGGCTCGCCGAAGTCGCGCATTGACAATTCGCCCTGGTTCCGGTTGCCCTGAATCGACGCGAGCTACGACAAAGCTACATCTGCGCTACGATGTAGCCATGGCCACGCTGATCGCCCAACGCGAGCTCAGGAACAACAACGCGGACATTCTCAATCGAGTCGCAGCCGGTGAAAGCTTCGTCGTTACCCGGAACGGCATCGCGGTCGCTGACGTGGTCCCACATTCCGAAGGCAGCCACCCGCCGATGTTCCCCAATACGAAAGTCCTCGCAGCGCGACGCCGCCTGACCAAGGACTCTGCGCCGGACCGCGACGCGTGGGTGCGCGACATTCGTGGGGCCGACGGATTCCTCGACGACGACCCCCTAAACAGCCGTGCCTGAGCACGCGCTGGCCCTTCTCGATACCTCGTGTGTGATCGACTTTCCTGACCAGCTGGACGAGCTCGCGCACGCAGCTGCCGTCAGCGCACTCACGATCGCCGAACTGGCCTACGGGATCCATCACGACGACCCTTTCGTCGCCGCCATGCGCGAGGCGCGGTACCGCAGGATACTCAACGAGTTCGACCCAGTTCCGTACTCCAGCCGCGCCGCGCATCTGTACGGAGCTATCGCCGCATCGGTCCGAAAATCGGGAAGAAATCCTCGACCCCGACGTATCGATTTGATGCTCGCCTCGGTCGCCGCCGAACTCGGCGCCGTCCTGATCACCAGGAACCCAGCCGACTTCGCGGGCATTGGGGACATCGCCCACGTAATCGCGGTCTAGCCAGGACACCCTGTGCCAGAACGATGCGATGGACGGTGTCCCAACCCCGGCCGAATCTGGATTCCAACCAGGTGGGCGCTACTGGGATCGAACCAGTGACCGCTCGGGTGTAAACCTGTTCTGTCGACTCTTGGCTGTCGTTGATTGATGAGTGAAATTGCGTATCGGCCCCGTATTTGCTGGGCTGCGTACGCTGATTGGGACCGCCCACAGTTGGGCATTTGTGGAGCTGTTGCGGACTTCCTGCGGACTGCGTGCGGACTGGCACCGTCCCTTTTGGGACCGGTTCGTCCGGTGATCAACTCGAAGGTCCAATGGGTTCCGCTGGCGGCCGCCAGCTTGGAGTCACGGGTGATGAGCGGCGCGATGAGTTGTTCGGCTAGGGCCGCATAAGCGGCGTCGTAGGCGCTGACATTCGCGCGCCGCTCTCACATGCGATCGAGCAGCGGCGCCAGCGGCACCCGCCGGATCGGTAGTCCCGCGAATGGTGCAGCACGGCCGCCGCCGCGCGGTCAACGGTCGGCTTCACCCGGGCGAGGCCACGCAGAGCGGACACGACCTCGGTGTCGAGATGGGCTGGCGCGTACGGAGCGTCGCCAGCGGACAGCCGCTCGACGACGTCAGCGCGGCGAGGGTCATCGGACAGCGTTGCCCAGGCGCGCGGGTCGAGGGGTGCAGTCGCCGTTGGCGGCAATGTGCGGCCCGGCGTGCTGCGATGCTGAACAGTCGTAGCCGGAGGCGTTTCGGTTGCCATCGCCGGGCGTCGTGACCGACCGGTGTCAGCATCTGCATCCAGGTGGTGAGTTCGACGGCGAGTGCGACGACAGGCGCACTGGATCTGATTTTGTGCGAAGTCGTGCAGCGGCAGGTTGGTCAGGCCGGTGTCGTTCGCGACGCGGATGCGGTCCCTCGCAGCGGACTCGGCGGTGATGGCGTAGTTCCAGATCGGCGAGCTGCCCGCAATGAAGACAGAGACTCGACACCACCCTGATTCTCGTTGACCTGGTGCATTTTCTGCTAAATCACCACGCCGTCACTGCGAAAGCGTCGGGCTATACGCCCGTAGGCGGGCCTCGAGGGCTTCGCGGGCGAGCTGGGAGATGGTTTTTCCCTCGCGTTCGGCGATCTTGGCGGCCTGGTCGCGAACCTGTTGGGGTACTCGGAATGCGATCTGTGGGGAAGGCATCGCGTGGCCGGACAGCGATGGTCGCCCGGTTGTGCGGTGGATTTTCTCGACGATGTCGGCAGCGACTTTCTCGGTCAGCCGTGTCCCGTCGTTGAGCCGGACATCCTCATCTTCGAGATCGACGTCAGCCCCGATTGGGCTAGTAGCCGTGATCTTCGGCGGGGTGCGCTGGGCCATTCGGTTCACCTCCTCAGACTGGTCGGCATTGCATGAATGACGAGTAGGTAGGACTGCCTTTGCGGTGTCGACGCGATCTGGACGGCGATGACTTCCAGTTCGCGACCACGGTCGTCGAGCCCGAGGTATTGCCACGCCTCGTTGCCTTGGTCGGTCATCGTTGCGGTCGGCGTCGCGGTGTTCATGACGTGTCTGGCGGAGGCCCGGCCGATGCGATGCTTTCGCGCCGGCTGGGTGAACCGGATCTCCACCGAGTCAATACTGTCCAACAGTACTACTCCCGTCAATCAGCGAGTCCTACGCCGTGAGACCCATTCCCGCCGAGACCTTTCAAGCAGCCGGGCCACGGTCAGCGATGTCTCGATTGAGATCGATCCAGGCCTCGATGTCACCTCGGCGGTACACGACCCGCCGGCCGAGGCGGAAGCTGCGGGGACCGGTGCCGAGGTGTCGCCAGTAGCGGAGGGTGGCGAGGGGTGCGCGGAGGACGTCGGCGGCTTCGCTGATGGTGAGCAGTTCGTGGTCATGGTCGTGGTTGTGCTCGTGGGTGTCGTACATTGTTGGTCTCCTGTCCGGTGGTTGACCTGCTGGTGCGGGCCGTTCATAGGGACAGGGCACTTTTTTGTGCCAATAGTGCCAAAGCCCGTCAAACCGTTACCGGTTTGTGATGTCAGCGGTAGTCGCTGACGCCCGCGGCCCGGGCGAAGGTTCGCTAGACGCCGTCGGCAGCTTAGCGGCGGACGCCCGGGCCGGGTCCCGATCGGCGGTTGGGATCGATATGGTCGCTGGCGTACTTCATCCGGGCGATGGCCTCGGAGGTGATTCTGGCGTTGTACGCGGTCTGGGTGCCGACATTGTACGCGCGGTGTTCTTCGGCGCGTCGGGTGTCGCGGGTGTCCTGCCACACCGATCGGGCGGTGTCGATCGTGCTGGCGGGTTGGGTCAGGACGGCGGGGTCCTGCAGCAGCTGCGCGACACGGTGGTCGGCTTCGGTGAGGCGGTCGTGGGCTGCGGCAAGGTCGGCCT
>JALYIS010000096.1 GCA_030775705.1 Actinomycetota bacterium | reverse complement strand
AGTCCGGGCCGTCCGCGCCATATCAGCTCCCGGCGACCGCGCTCAACGCGGGCAGGTAGCCGCCGGCTTGGCCGGCAGCCGTCGGGTGGTAGGACTGGGTGATGTCGCTCCAGTCGACCGAATGCAGCCAGGAGCTGCCGTCGCAGATCTCGTGTCCGTTCGCGAAGGCTGCGCGGACGTCAGCGAACGCGAACCCGTGCCGTGCGGCGGCGGCCTGGATCACCCCGTCGAGGACGTCCGCTCCCTCGTTGATCTTGTTCCGGTCGGTGGAGCTGAGCCCGATGCAGTACCACAGGTCGTGGTAGAAGCGGGGGTAGTCCAGGACGACAACTCTTGCGTTCGGGGCATGACTGCGTATTCCGTTGTAGGTCGTGTCGAGCCAGCCGGGCAGTGAGTTGCGCGCCGTGGCCTCGTCGGCGTTGATTTCATTGACGCACGTGCTCGTGCTGTACAGCACGCAGTCGGTGAGCGTCCCGGCGAAGTTCACGTCGTTGCCACCGATGGTGATGCTGACGAGAGTTGTCGAGGCGCTCAGCGCCGACAGCTGGTTGGCGTTCACGTCCGTGGTCTTGGCACCCGAACACGCCACGGACACGTACGACGCGGGCGCGTGCGCGTTGGCCCACAGCTGAGAGGCCGCAAGCGTGCTGCGATCGCAGCTGCCGCTCGAGGCGAGATAGGACCCCGAACCGACGCCGGAGGCATACGAATCGCCGAGTGCGACATAACGGGCGCCCGCCGCTGCGGCCGGGTTTGCGAGGGCGATGCCAAGCGCGGCCACGGCGCCGACGACAGTCGCGACAAGGGGGACACGGGATCTGAGCACGAGACCTCCACGGTGAGGACGAGACCGGACCGCTACCGATCAGCGCACCATCTGTACCAGTTATCTCGCCGGCCCGGAAGATGATCACCGTGCTGGATTGGCGTTAAGTCGTGCTGCTACCGGTCACCTCGCGATCGCGCCGACGGTGGCCCGGACATGCGCCGTCCGCGGCGGATGGCCCCCAGAATCGCCGGAGGTGTAACCATATGACCGTGAAACCACGCGTGCTCGTCGTCGATGACGACTCTGCCCTGGCCGAGATGCTCGGCATCGTCTTGCGAACCGACGGCTTCGAGCCGGCGTTCGTCCTCGACGGCACCCGGGCGCTGCAGGCGTTTCGTGAGACCAAGCCCGACATCGTCCTGCTCGACCTCATGCTGCCCGGTCTGTCGGGTATCGACGTCTGCCGCGCGATCCGGGCCGAGAGCGGAACGCCGATCATCATGCTCACCGCCAAGAGTGACACGGTGGACGTCGTGCTCGGGCTGGAGTCGGGCGCCGACGACTACGTGGTGAAGCCATTCAAGCCCAAGGAACTCGTTGCGCGCATGCGTGCCCGGTTGCGCCACCACGAGGAATTGGCGAGCGAGACGCTGACCATCGGACCGCCCGACTCGCCGGTGTTGATCGACGTCCCGGCGCATCAGGTCGTGCGCGACAGGCGGCCGATCGGCCTCACCCCGCTCGAATTCGATCTGCTGGTGGCCCTGGCCCGCAAACCGCGCCAGGTGTTCACCAGGGAGGTACTCCTCGAACAGGTATGGGGCTACCGGCACGCGGCCGACACGCGGCTGGTGAACGTGCACGTGCAGCGGCTGCGGTCGAAGGTCGAGCGCGATCCGGAGCGGCCCGAGGTGGTGTTGACCGTCCGCGGAGTCGGCTACAAAGCCGGACCTCCATGACCGACGTCCCTGCGGCCGCGGACGTTGCTGCAGGAGGCGGGCAAGCCGGAGCGGCGTTAGCCGCCGAACACGCCCAGCGCGCCGGTGCCCGCTCACGGGCGACCGGGTCCATCCGGTCCGCGGCCCACAGGGGCGTCTACGCCTGGCAGCACTCATTGCAACTGCGGGTAGGTGCGACGACCGTCCTGGTCACCGGCGTGGTCGTCCTGATAATCGGCATCCTGCTCGTCGATCAGGTGGCCGGAGGAATTCTGCGCGCGAAGAAGGCCGCCGCCGTGAGTCAGGCCCAGATTGGTCTGGGCTCCGCGACCAGCGCTCTGCTGCTCGTCGACCCCAGCGTCTCCGCCGACGTGGAAGCTGCCCAGAGTTCGATCAAGTCCACGCTCACGGCCAGCGGCAACAGCGCGGGACTGTTCTCGATCGCGATCGAGACCGCGGCCACCTCAGCGGCCAGCTCCGCAGCCACCAATCCGATCCCGGCAAGCCTGCGCAGGCTGGTGCAGCAGAGCAACCTCGCAGTCCAGTACGCCCCCGTCCAGTCGACACCTCAGAGCAAGCCGGTCCGCGGACTCATCGTGGGCGAGCCGATTCAGGCGCATGCCGCGCTGTTCGAGCTGTACTACCTGTTCCCGCTCACCAGCGAGCAGCAGACGATCGCCCTGGTGCAGCGCACCGTTCTGCTCTCCGGGCTCGCGCTGATGCTGTTGGTACTGGGTATCGCGCTGCTGGTGACGCGCCAGGTCGTGCGCCCCGTCCGGGTGGCGGCCCAGACTGCCGGGCGGCTCGCGGCCGGCGATCTGGCGCAGCGCATCAAGGTGCACGGGACCGACGACATCGCTCGCCTGGGCCAGGCGTTCAACGACATGGCGGGCAGCCTGCAGCGCCAGATCCGCCGCTTGGAGGATCTGTCCCGACTGCAGAGGCGGTTCACCAGCGACGTGTCACACGAGCTGCGCACCCCGCTGACGACGATCCGCATGGCGTCGGAGTTGCTGCATGCCAGTCGGGCCGAGTTCCCACCCGAGCTCGGCAGGTCCGCCGAACTCCTGCACACCCAACTCGACCGCTTCGAGTCGCTGCTCGGCGATCTCCTGGAGATCTCCCGCTACGACGCCGGAGTGGCGCACCTGGAGTCCGAGGCCGCGGACCTTCGAGGTGTCGTCAGTGCGACCGTGGAGGCCAGCCGGGTACTTGCCGACCGGCATGGCAGCCCGATCATCGTCACCCAACCCGACTTCCCGGTAACCGTCGACATGGACTCGCGGCGCGTCGAGCGCATCGTGCGCAATCTCGTTGGGAACGCACTCGATCACGGCGAGGGCAGACCGGTCGAGATCATCATCGCCTGCGACGAGCAGGCCGCGGCGGTCGTCGTCCGCGACCATGGCGTCGGTCTGCGGCCCGGCGAGGCCGGCATGGTGTTCAACCGTTTCTGGCGCGGGGACCCCTCGCGCAGTCGCGTCACCGGCGGGACCGGTCTTGGGCTGGCCATCAGCATGGAGGACGCAAGGCTGCACGACGGCTGGCTTCAGGCATGGGGTGAACGTGGACGTGGCGCCCAGTTCCGGCTCACCCTGCCACGCAAGGCGGGCCACACCCTGATGTCCTCCCCTTTGCCGCTCGACCCTGACGACGCCGAGGACGAGCAGAGCGCCCGGGGTGCGGCTGATCTCACCCAGGAGGGCCGATGAGGGGCCGGCTGCGTGGGGCAGTGGCCGTGGCCGCTGCGGCTTTGCTGCTCGTGGGATGCACGGGTGTGCCGGCCAACTCGACCCCACAGGTCATCGGTCAGGTCGGTGTGTCGGCCAGCGACACCGCTTCGACGGCCCCGCCCGCGGGCGCTGACCCACGTCAGATCGTCGTCGACTTCCTTGACGCCAGCTCGACGTCGGACCCCGCGCATGCCAAGGCGCGGCAGTACCTCACGCCGGACGCCAAGGCCCACTGGAACGACAAGACGGTGACCGTCGTCGACCAGTTCCGGGTCAGCAACCTGGTGAACGGCGCGGTGACCTTGACCGCCCGCAAGATCGGGTCCATCGACGCAACAGGGACGTACACCCCCGAGCTGCAGGGTGACGGGTCCGGTGACCTGCTCGCCGTCCCGTTCACCTTCGGGATGCAGCTAGTGTCCGGCGAATGGCGCATCCAGACGCTGCCCAACAGCGTGTTCGTGACGAGCGAGAACTTCCAGCCGCTCTACAACCACTACGCGCTCTACTTCTATGACCTGGCTCAACAACATCTGGTGCCCGACCTGCGTTACAGCCCGCTCACCGATGCCGGGCTGTTGGCCGACTGGTTGATCCAGCAGCTCGTCGCCGGTCCTCGGCCGGCACTGGCCGACTCGGTCACCAGCGAGCTGCCGCAAGTGACCGACCCGCTCAAGGTTTCCGTACAGGTCGGCGCACCGAGCGTGATCACCCTGCCCGGAGCCAGTCAACTCGACCCGCAGACCCGCAATCGGGTCGCTGCCCAGCTGGCGTTCACGCTGACGCAGGTCACGCTGGTGCAGAGTATGCAGATCGTCGACGCGTTACGCCCGGTGGCCATTCCGGCGGCGGACGGGCCTGCGTTCTCCGCCACCACCTTCCAGTCGGCCATGAGTGTGCAGTCGGCCACCTCGGCCCTCTACTACATCCACAACGGCGCCGTGGTGGACGAGGCAGGCAGACCGCTGCCGGGAGCACTCGGCAGCAGCGGCGGTGGCGGCAGTGGCTTGTCGTCGGTCGCGCTCGCCGCCAACGGATCCACGAACCTGCGCATCGCCGGGGTGTCGGGCACCGGCGCGACACAACGGCTGTCGATCGGCACGCTCGTCGAGGGCATCCAACCCACGGCGGTGCGCGGCGCGCTATCGCGCCCGGCGTGGGCGCCCGGACGCGACGAGGTGTGGGTCGGCGCGGGCCCGAGCGTGATCAGGGTTGGCGCGGACCGGAAACCGCTGCCGGTGTCCATCACCGCCCGCAGCGGTTCGGTCACCGGCTCGGTGTCTGCGATCAGGTTCAGTCCGGAGGGGTCCCGGGTAGCCCTTGTGCTCAGCTTCCCGGGCGGCACCGGACAGGTGTGGGTCGGATCAATCGTGCGCAGCCAGTCACAGGTGCGCATCGACGGACTGGAGCAGGTGACCCCGAACGGCATCGTCACGCGCGATGTTGCCTGGAACGACCCCCTCAAGTTGTGGGTGGTCGGGCGCAACCTAGCCTCCGGGGACGTGAACGTCTACGAGGTCCAGATAGACGGGGCGCTTTTGACGCCGCGGGGGACAACGAACCTGCCCGGCGGTGATCCGGACAGCATCACCGTCGCCGAGGGGCAGGTGCCCTGGGTGTCGGCGGGGCAATCTGTCTGGTTCCTGCCGGGTGCCGCCTGGGCCAGCCCCGGCAACGGTGAAACATTCGGGACGAATCCGATCTATGTCGAGTAGGTGCCCTGGTACGGCGGCATGCGGTCCGGCGCGGCCAGGCGTGTCGCCCCCTGGCACGTCGTCGGCGACGGGTCTAACGTGGGGACGACCTGACCACGTAGGCGCAAGTCGACTGGAGGTCGTATGGAAACTGCCTTGGGCATGGAGTTGGTCGTTCACGGTCGCAATGTGGCTGTCCCGGATCACTACCGACAACACGTCGCGGACAAGCTGACGAAGCTCGAACGATACGACCACAAGATCATCCGAACGGATGTCGAACTCCATCACGAACGAAACCCAAGGCAGACCGGGCGCTGTCAACACGTGGAGATCACCTGTCGTACCAGGGGTCCGGTGGTGCGCTCGGAGGCATGCGCGGAGGACTTCTATAAGGCCCTGGACCTCGCTGCAGAACGGCTGGAGCGTCGGTTCCGCAATGCCGCCGATCGGCGCAGAGTGCACCACGGTCGGCGCACGCCCCCGTCGATCGCCGCGGTCGCGGCGGACAGCAGCGCCTGGATCGGTGAACCGAACGGCGCCCACCCGGATGAGGAGCAGGTGCAAGAAGGGCCAGGGCGGATCGTGCGAAGCAAGGAGCACGCGGCAAAGCCGATGACCGTGGACCAGGCATTGTTCGAAATGGAATTGGTCGGGCACGATTTCTACCTGTTCAGCGACGTTGAGACTGGTCGACCGACCGTCGTTTATCGCCGGCATGCCTACGATTACGGGCTCATTCGACTGGCTGTCTGACTCGACTCACCGCAAGCCCGTACCATTGCCGCCGTGGTAATAGCCAAGCTCCTGCGTGCCGGCGAAGGCAAGATGGTCCGGCGCCTGTCGATGATCGCCGATCACATCGAAACCCTTGAGAACGACTACGTCGAGCTCACCGACGCAGAGCTGCGCGGGCTCACGGAGGTGTTCAAGGAGCGCTACATCCACGGTGAGTCGTTGGACGAGCTGCTGCCCGAGACGTTCGCCGTCGTGCGTGAGGCTGCCCGGCGCACGCTGGGCCAATTCCATTACAACGTCCAGCTCATGGGCGGCGCGGCGATGCATTTGGGCAACATCGCCGAGATGAAGACCGGCGAGGGCAAGACCCTGAGCGCCACCCTGCCGGCCTACCTCAACGCACTTGCGGGTGACGGCGTGCACATCGTCACGGTCAACGACTATCTGTCGGGCCGCGACGCCGACTGGATGGGGCGGGTGCACCGGTTCCTCGGTCTGACGGTCGGCAAGATCCCCAACGACTTGCCGCCGGAGAAGCGCAAAGCGGCGTACCTGTGCGACATCACCTACGGGACGAACAACGAATTCGGCTTCGACTACCTGCGTGACAACATGGCCTGGTCCCTGGACGATCTCGTGCAGCGCGGGCACAACTTCGCGATCGTGGACGAGGTCGACTCGATCCTCATCGACGAGGCTCGGACTCCGTTGATCATCAGCGGACCGGCGGAGGAGAACCAGCGGTGGTACCTCGAGTTCGCGCGGATCGCCCCACGGCTTCGTAAGGAGGACCATTACGAGGTCGAGGAGGGCAAGCGCACGGTCGCCATCACGGAGGAGGGCGTCGCCTTCGTCGAGGATCAGCTCGGCATCGACAACCTCTACGAAGCGGCGAACACACCGTTGGTTGGGTACCTGAACAACGCGCTCAAGGCGAAGGAACTGTTCAAGAAGGACCGCGACTACATCGTCGCTGATGACGAGGTGCTCATCGTCGACGAGTTCACCGGCCGCGTGCTGCACGGTCGCCGCTACAACGAGGGCATGCATCAGGCGATCGAAGCGAAGGAAGGCGTCAAGATCCAGCAGGAGAACCAGACGCTGGCGACAATCACCCTTCAGAACTACTTCCGCCTGTACAAGAAGCTCGGCGGTATGACCGGGACCGCCCAGACCGAGGCCGCGGAGCTGCATCAGACCTACAAACTGGGTGTCATCCCGATTCCTACCAACCGCCCGGCATGCCGCACGGATGAGACCGACCTGATCTACAAGACCGAGGACGCAAAGTTCTCCGCGGTCATCGATGACATCGCCGAGCGCCACGAGAACGGCCAGCCGGTGTTGGTCGGCACGGCCAGTGTCGCCAAGTCCGAGCGGTTGGCGTCGCTGCTGCTGCGCAAGGGCATTCCGCACGAGGTGCTCAACGCCAAGCAGCATGCGCGGGAGGCCGCGATCATCGCCAATGCCGGCCGCAAGGGTGCGGTGACCGTCGCCACGAACATGGCCGGTCGGGGCACCGACATCATGCTGGGCGGCAACCCGGAGTTCGCGGCCGACGATGCGTTGCGTGAGCTCGGTCTGTCCCCGGATGAGACGCCCGACGACTACGAGGCCGGCTGGCCCGACGCCCTTGAGAAGGCGACCGAGGAGATCGCCAAGGAGCACCTCGAGGTGGTCGACATCGGTGGCCTGTACGTGCTGGGCACCGAACGGCATGAATCGCGCCGCATCGACAACCAGTTGCGCGGGCGTTCAGGACGCCAGGGTGACCCCGGCCAGTCGCGTTTCTACCTCTCCCTGGGCGACGACTTGATGGTTCGGTTCAACGGTGAGCGGGTGGCCCAGATGATGAGCCTGCTGCGCCTGCCCGAGGACGTCCCGATCGAAGCGCGTGCGGTGTCGAAGGCGATCCAGTCTGCACAGACTCAGGTCGAGCAGCAGAACTTTGAAATTCGCAAGAACGTCCTCAAGTACGACGAGGTGCTCAACAAGCAGCGTTCGGTGATCTACGAGGAGCGCCGCCGCGTGCTCAGTGGCGCCGACATGACTGACCAGATTCGCCCCATGATCGACGATGTGGTCCGCAGCTACGTCGAAGGCGCGACCTCCTCGGGGTACTCCGAGGAGTGGGACCTCGACCAGCTGTGGACGGCACTCAAGACGCTTTATCCGATCTCGTTGACCGTCCAGGAAGCGATCGATCAGGTGGGCGGCACGAAGTCGGATCTGACCCGTGAGTACCTGATCGAGGAGCTCGTGGCCGATGCGCAGTCCGCCTACGATGCACGCGAGGAGGACCTGGGTCCTGAGGTGTTGCGTGAGCTGGAGCGACGGGTGCTGCTGTCCGTGCTGGACCGCAAGTGGCGTGAGCACCTGTACGAGATGGACTACCTGCAGGAGGGCATCGGTCTGCGTGCCATGGCCCAACGTGACCCGCTGGTCGAATACCAGCGTGAGGGGTTCGACATGTTCGCGGCGATGATGGACGCGATCAAGGAGGAGTCCGTCGGGTTCCTGTTCAATCTCGAAGTGCAGGTGGAACACCAGGAGGTCCCGCTGGCCCCGGCAGGCTCGGACACCGCGACGGCAGGCTCGGACACCGTGCCGGCAGGCTCGGACACCATGCCGGCAGGCGGCGCAGATCCTGCGGACGAGCATTCCGGCGACGGCGCGCGCATCGACGTTTCGTTGCTCAAGCGCGCGCAGCAGGCACACGAAGCCGAGGCCGCCAACGGGCACGCTCCCCAGATCCATGCGAAGGGTCTAGATCGCGACAGATCCGCGAAGCCGCTCGTGTACAGCTCGCCCGAACTCGGCTCGGACGCCCCGAACGTCCGGCGCACGGCCGAGGTCCCCGGCGGGGGGATCGGGGACGGGTCCGCCGCGGACGGTCCACCCGCGCCGCGGCGACAGGCGCGCGCGAACCCGAACCGTGGGAGCCGAGGCAACAAGCGCAAGCGCTGAGCCTCAGAAGGTCTCAGCCGAAGCGCAGGCGGGTGCAGCGCCAGGCACCTTGGTGTGCCTCTGCCCGGAGCGCGATTGCGCGCGTGCGCTCACCCACCTGAACCGTCACCGCGAGTTCGGCCACCCCCCGGCATGGCTCGCTGACGCGAACGGTCCGCACCGTGGCCGCGTGGGTCCAGTGCAGGGTGCGTCCGCGGGTGGCAGGCGTCAGCACGGCCCCCATACCGCGTACCACCGAGGGGCTGAGCAGAGGCGCGAGCTGCTGGAACGGCCGACGCCCCCCGGCAGCCTCGATGATGCCGACAAGCAGCCGGCGGCCCCACACGACAGGATCGGGGAGCCCCCCTCGATCGGGGGGGCGGGTCACGGCGAAGGTGACATGGTGCGCGTCGCTGCTGAATGGCAATCGACGGTCCAGTAGGCCGACCGAGGTGAGGTGCCTGCTGCCGACCTCGTCATCGAAGGGCGGCTCGCGCCGGGGCGCCGGGCGCACCACGACGGGATGCATCGGGCGGTGCCGGGGCTGGGCGGCCGTCGCGGACACATGTGAAAGTGCAGTCGTCATTGTCTGCTCGCAATCTGGGAGTGCTTCGGACCGGGCGGACTACCGGGACGCGGGCACCGGCTACAGGTCGGCGGGAATGTCCAATGACTGTCCGGGCTGAATCAGATCGGGATCTGGACCGATTGCTGCCCGGTTGAGGGCGTAGACGCGAGCGCAGGCCATCGACACGTTCGCCCGCGAGTGAGCGGCCCTCAGCTGCGCCGCTGTGATGGTCCAGAGCGAATTGCCGGGCCGCACAGTGACGATCTTGGATTGCGGGCCCGCCCGGGCCGGCGCCGGGCTGACCGCCACTGGCGCCGGGCTGACCGCCACTG
>JALYIS010000095.1 GCA_030775705.1 Actinomycetota bacterium | reverse complement strand
GTCGCGACCCGCGCAGCGCGCCGGATCAGCCGGGAGTTCGCCTGGCACGCCATCGCGGCGCACACGGCGGCGGTGTACGCCCAGGCGTCGCAGCCGTGATGCCGGCCCACCTAGACGCGCAGCCGCGCTCGCGAGCGTGCCACTCAGGGCCGGGCGAGCAGGCGCTGCAGCCTCGAGGCGTGGGGCGTGAGGTCGAGATTGTGAGACGCCACCCACGCATCGTTGTAGTAAGTGTTGGCGTAGCGCTCGCCGCCGTCGCACAGCAACGTGACGATGCTGCCGGCCGTACCTGCCTCGTGCATCTGCGCAGCGATCTGCAGCGCACCCCATAGGCCGGTTCCGGTGGACGGCCCGACGCGACGGCCCAGGCTCGCCTCAGCAGCCCTCATTGTGGCGATGGAGGCAGCGTCGGGGACCGCGATCATCCGGTCGACCACGCCTGCCACGAAGCTCGGCTCGACGCGCGGGCGCCCGATGCCCTCGATCCGGGAACCGCAGCCGGTGGTCACACCGGGGTCCGCGTCGCGCCAGCCCGGCAGGAACGCCGAGTTCTCCGGATCGACCACCGCAAGAGACGTGTCGTGGCGCCGATAGCGCAGGTACCGCCCGATGGTCGCGCTCGTCCCGCCGGTCCCCGCCCCGACGACGATCCATCGTGGGATCGGGAACCGCTCCAGGCGCATCTGGTCGAAGATCGACTCCGCGATGTTGTTGTTGCCTCGCCAATCGGTGGCCCGCTCGGCATAGGTGAACTGGTCGAGGTAGTGGCCCTGCACCTCGCTGGCGAGCCGAGCCGCCTCCGCGTACACGGTTGTCGGATCGTCGACGAGGTGACAGCGGCCGCCCTCGCGCTCGATGAGGGCGATCTTCTCCGCACTGGTCGACCGGGGCATCACCGCGACGAAGTCCAGGCCGAGCATCCGGGCGAAGTACGCCTCGCTGACCGCCGTCGACCCCGACGACGCCTCGGTCACCGTCGTCGATTCGCAGATCTGCCCGTTGCACAGGGCGTACAGGAACAGCGACCGAGCCAGCCGGTGCTTGAGCGACCCGGTCGGGTGTGTGGACTCGTCCTTGAGGTACAGGTCGATGCCCGGTAGTGCCGGCAGCGGCATGGCCACCAGGTGGGTGTCCGCGGACCGGTTCGCATCCGCCTCGACCCGGCGCACCGCCTCGTCGACCCAGTCGCGGGCAGCGCGGGAGCTGCGGTCGAGGTCGTCCACAGACGCCGACCCTACTGGGACGGCGGGACCATTCGTGCGCGTCACAGCGACCGCCGGTCCTTGACCACCCGCGCGGGCACCCCCACCGCGATGGCATAGGCCGGGATGTCGCGCGTGACCACCGCATTGGCGCCGACGACGGCCCCTTCCCCGATCGTCACCCCTCGAGTCACGGTCACCCTTGTCCCCAGCCAGACGTCGCGAGCGATCCGCACCCGCGACTTGGCGATGCCTTGGGACGTGATCGGAATCGACGGATCGCTGAAATTGTGATCGAAGTCGCAGACGTACACGCTGTCGGCGAACAACGCACAGTCACCGATCTCCACGTCGAGGTAGCAGTTGATCGAGACGTCCCGGGCGAGCACGCACTTGTCGCCCAGTGTCAGAGTGCCCTCGTGACATCGGACCGCGGAATCGACACCGAGATGAATCCAGCGACCCAGCACGATCCGGCCGAAGCCCCGGCGCGCATAGATCTCGACGCCCCGGTCGAGGAACACCATCCCGCGGGTGATGACGTGCGGATTGCGCAGCTTGAAGACCACGAAGCGCCAGTAGCGCATCAGGTACCACGGCGTGAAGGCCCGATTGCGAAGCACCCATCGCGCGGAGGCGAATGTCAGTACGCGCGCACTGCGCAGCTGTTGCGCGTCAGGACGCCTGAGCACCGGCGCCACCCGTGACGTCGCCTTCGGTCAGCCCCAGCACCCGCCCGAGATCGAATGGGGTGGCACAGATCGCCACTGGGTGCGCCGCCGCGAGTTCACCTGGCGAGGCGTAGCCCCACTCGACGCCGACCGCACCGATCCCGTGCTCGCGGGCGCCTTCGATATCGTGCGACCGGTCGCCGACCATGATCACGTCTGCCGGGTCGGGGCGCCCGAGCCGTCCCAGGACCTTGTCGATGACGAGCGCCTTGGTGGGTAGCGAGCCGTCGAGCTCGTCCCCGCCGACGGTCGTGAAGAACGCGGCCAGCCCGAGATGCTCGACTATTGGGATCGCATATTGCTCCGGCTTACTCGTGGCCACGGCGAGCGCCACACCGGCAGCGTGCAACTGCGCGAGGACGCCGGCCACGCCCGGATATGGGGCGGCGTCGTACATGGCGCTGCGGGCGCCCTCGCCCGCGTAGCGCCGGCGGTAGGAGCCGATCACGTCCTTCAGGGCAACCGTGCCGATGAGCGGTGGCAGCGACTGGTAGAACGGCGGGCCCAGTAGGGCACGCTCGACCTCGACATCCAGCGGCGGAAGTCCGTTGGCCGCGAACGCCTGGCGCAGCGCTACGAGGATGCCCGGCGCCGAATCGGACAGCGTGCCGTCCAGATCGAAGAGAACGACGCGGGTGGCGAGGCCCGTCTTTGCTGGGCTAGCGGACATTGGCGGCGTCGTTAGGACACATCCAGTACACATCAGAAAGCACCGCATCCATCGTTGCGCGCATCACGTCCCGACCAACCTGCTCGTCATTCGCCATGAGGTATGAATACACGGGCCAGGTGATCTCGGCGAAGAATGCCCGAGCCAGCGCGGCACCGCGACAACGGATACGCCGCAAGGGAGCACGCTCGATCCAAAGTAGTGACACAGTGAGTGCGGGAGGCTGTCATCCCGCTTGCCGCCCACGCAGCGACGGCAGCCGCTTCGAGTCGGAGTGCTGACCATGCCAAGACCAATACGTCGCGCTGCCGTCCACCGCAATGCACTCGACCTTCCCGTCGCGAGTCGACGCCTCGAGTGCGAGTGGGTGTGCGCTCAGACCACGAAGACGCAGAATGGGTGTCCTGCCGGGTCAGCGAAGGCGTAGAGGGGCTCGTCCGAATCGTCAGCTCTATCGAGCAGGACGACTGCGCCCAGGGCCTCCGCGCGTCGGCGCTGGTGCTCAAGCTCGGCGCCACTGGTCACCGTGAAATCGAGGTGCAACTGCTGCGGCACTCCCGCCCGCGGCCAGGTGGACCGAGGCAAGTCATCAACCTGCTGGAAGGCGACCTTGCGACTGCCGTTCGCGTCAGTCAACACAAGCCAGTCCGCCCCATCGGGCGATCCGTCCACGGGTGGCTCGTCCCCGCCTCGGTAGCGCAGTCCGAGCAGCTGACGGTAGAACTCGGCAAGCTCACGAGCATCCGTGCAGTCAAGGACCGTCTGCAACAACTGGGGATACGCGGCCATCAGCCACTCCTACGCCGTGGTTAAGCAGCCATCGAGGTTCGACTCACTGTAGCCAGCCACGGCTGGCCCGATCGGACATGCGGCGTCGTCGAATGAGCACCGAAGGCGGCAGATCAGTGAACTTCCGATTGGCGCAACGCGCACCGCTCGCCTGGTGTGGCGAGGTGCGGACGCCTCAGCCCGCGCAGAGGCAGAACGGATGACCGGCAGGGTCAAGGAACACCCGAAAAGTCGTGCCCGGCTGGTGCTCCTGCTTGGTCGCACCAAGAGCGAGAACCGCTGTCTCCGCGGCGTCCAGGTCATCGACCGTGACATCGAGATGCATCTGCTGCGGAGCGTCTTGGCCAGGCCACTGTGGAGGCGTGAACCCCGCGACCCTCTGGAACCCCAGCGCATCGCCGTACTCGGCCCGAATGAACCAGGTGATCTCGTCGTTTTGGTCAAGCTTCCAGTCGAGCAGCGCGCCGTAGAACGCCGCCAGGACCTCAGGGTCGGGGCAGTCGAGGACAACGATCGGGAAACGTGCGATAGCCATGGGCAGAATACTAAGAGTGCTGCCCGACAACCCGGGTTTGATCGGCTGGGCAGAATCGCGAGGGACGCCGACACCCACAGCGGACACGTTGATTTGGTCGGGCGGCAAGGCCGGTGTCCCGTAGGGCCGGTTTGGGGTCGCGGCTAGGCCGCCACATGGGCGTTGGGTAGCCCCGGCGCGCGGCTTCGATAGACGTGTCCGGTGGGGGTGGTGGTGATGATCTCGTCGGTGACGTGGTTGTGGTGTTGGCGCCAGCCTGGCGCCGTCTTGGTGTAGTTGCACGCTTCGCACAGACCCTGGCCATTCTCGATGGTGGTCTGGCCGTGGTCCTCGACCGGGGCGATGTGATCGGCGTGACGGATCGGCGCGTCGCACCAAGGAGTGCGGCAGCTCTGGTCCCGCAGCAGCAGGAAGTGACGTTGGTTCGCGGTGAAGCAGCGGCTCTGGCTGTCCATCGCGGCCAGCCGCCCGGTGGTCGGGTGGGTGTACAGGCGGCGGATGAACACGCCAGCCTCCCCGCTGGCGTCGGCGAGCAGGCGGCGGGCAAGGGCGGCCGGAATGGTGCCGCCCCCGATGAGGGTGGCCGGTTCCTCGGGGCTGGTCCCGACCCCGAATAGGGCCTGGTCGGTCATCACCAGGTTCACCTGGACAGACACCCCGGTCGCGGTGCTCTGGCCGGTCACCCGTTGC
>JALYIS010000094.1 GCA_030775705.1 Actinomycetota bacterium | reverse complement strand
ACACCGGCCAGCGGCGTCACCACCGCCGACCCCGGCGTCATGCGCGCAGCCCACGCCGCCACATCATCAGGAGCCCCCTCAGCGTCCAGCACCGACGGCACGTACCGATAGCCGTCGAATCCATCATCATCGGGGCTGGGCCTGCGCGCCGACACCGCCACCCCCTCCGTCGGACCATTACCGCTCATGTGTTCTATAATATCGCCGCTGCACCCCCCCGGACGACGCCACCCGCACGACTGTGGACAACCGGCAGCTCGTCAACAACATCGGCGTCCACAACCTCCCCGCCGACAAATCTCCCCCAGCGCCTCTCGGCGATCACGTCGCGCACAGGCGAGCCTTCTCGGAGCACGGGCAGGATGTTGTCTGCCGCGTCCTTGAACCCGCGATCTGCGGACCACCCTGACGATTGATGCCTCGCTCATGGATCCATTCGTAGCGCTCGAACGTGACTTCGCGTGCCGTCGGTCCGTCAATCGCGGCCTCGATGTCGGGAACAGGAAAGTTCAAGATCGTGCACACAGCCGGGACGTGGGCGGGGCCCCCGCCGTCGGAACCCGCGCCGTAGCGAAGTGACCAGCTCGCCCGACAGAGGCCTAGCCCTGTTCGAGTACGGACAAGACGTTGCCCGCCGGGTCCTTGAACCACGCGATCAGCGGACCACCCTGGCGGTTGATTCCTCGCTCATCGACCCACTCGTAGTGCTCGAACGTGACTCCGCGCGCCGTCAGTCCGTCAATCGCGGCCTCGATGTCGGGAACAGGAAAGTTCAAGATCGTGTATTCGGCCGGGACGTGGTCGGGCTTGGGGTAGATCAGGGTGTCCCGACCGCCGGCCAGGTGAAGGGTGAGCATCCCATTCGCTTCGGAGACGCGCAGACCGAGACGTTCGCGGTAGAACCGATCGGCGGCGGCGATGTCGTCGACGGAGAATCCGCTGAACGCTGGCGAGTTCTCGAGCATGGTGACCTCCTGGAAGGGCCCTACCTGGTGAAAGGCACGCTGTGCTCGATGCTGGCCACCAGACCGTTGGCGTAGCGCTGTCGATCGGCGCTGTTCAGCCCGGACATCCCGGGACTGTTGCCCCCTGCCTCGTCGTAGATCCAGGGGACCTTCGACAGCAGCTGCACGATCCAGATGTCGCCGGCCTGCAGTCCCCTGGACGCGAGGTCGTACCCGGTGTTGCCGAGCAGCTGGACCGAGTGCCCCTCGGCGGCGGCTCGCTGCGCCGCAAAGATGGCGCCATACCTCTTGCTCAGCGCGGCGACCGCGCCGTCGGTGAAGGTCACCCGCCTGCCGCCGGGGGTGTCCCGGTAGTCGCCGACGGTTTGGTAGTAAACGACATTGTTGCCGCTGGCGAAGGCGATGCCGCCGCCCGCGCCGGCCTGATCGTGGATGCTCACGGCGAGAGCTGCGTGCGCGGCATTCGCGATCGCGGCCCGCTGACCGAGTGACGTCGGCTGGCGGGCGGTCTGTTTCGTGAGCACCACGCGGTAGCCGTCGGCCAGCAGTCGCTGCCGGACAAGCAGTGCGATGGTGAACACGTCCTGCATCTCCGGTTCGTTCTCGTAGTCAGAGACATCGAGACCGGTCACCGGATCAATCGCATGAACGGTCGGGCTGTGACCTGGGTCCAGCACGATGACCGGACCGGCGTTTGCACTGCGTGAGGCGGGCACGGTGGGCACGGTGGGCACGGCAGCGCGCGTGGCCCGCGTTGGAGCGGAAGGCGTGCTCGTCGTCCGGGGACTGCTGGACACGGCGGTTGACGACGACGTCGGGGGGACAGTCACGACGGGCGTTGTGCTGTCACCCGAAGACGGCGGCACGGTGGCGACGTGGATCGGACTCACCAGTGCCTGCTCGTGGGACGAGCCGCATGACGCCGTCAGCGCGAGCACCGATGCGAACGCCAGCGCACCGATCCCGCGCTTGGCCGACCTAGCGCTACCCACTCAGCGATGATGACAGATCTGCGTGCCTTTACCCTCTACGACATGAGTCTTCCCGAGCCCGGACCCGACCGTTGCGCCGTCATCACCGGCGCCTCCTCCGGTATCGGGGCGGCGATCGCCCGAGAGCTGGCCGGCCGGGGCCACCAGGTCGCGCTGGTCGCCCGCAGCGCGGACAAGTTGACCGCTCTCGCCGGCGAGCTGGGGACC
>JALYIS010000093.1 GCA_030775705.1 Actinomycetota bacterium | reverse complement strand
GTCGGTGAGAGTGCCCGGCTGATGGCCGGTGAGCTCACCGACGGACACGTACTGCTGCTGGAGAACGTGCGGTTCAACCCTGCTGAAACGAGCAAGGACGACGCCGAGCGGCTCGAGTTCGCCCGCGCCCTGGCTGCGCTCACCGGCGGTGAGGACGACGGGGGCGCATTTGTCGCCGATGCGTTCGGTGCGGTGCACCGCAAACACGCGTCCGTGTACGACGTCGCGACCCTGCTGCCGCACTACTGCGGTGACCTGGTCCGCGATGAGCTCGCCGTCCTACAGTCGCTGACCACCGACGTGCGCCGGCCCTATGTCGTCGTTCTTGGGGGTTCGAAGGTCAGCGACAAACTCGCCGTCATCGACGCACTGCTGCCGAAGGTCGATCGGCTGCTGGTGGGTGGAGGCATGTGCTTCACGTTCCTGGCTGCGCAGGGCCACGAGGTCGGCGGATCCCTGCTCGAGTCCGACAAGATCGACGCGTGTCGGCGTCTGCTGTCGGCCACTGACGACGCGGGCGCGGCAAAGATCGTGCTTCCGGTGGACATCGTCGTTGCCGCCGAGCTCGCCGAGGACGTACAGACCGCCGTCGTCGCGGCAGACGCCATCCCCGCCGACAGGCGTGGCCTGGATATCGGGCCGCAGACCGTGGCGCAATTTCGCTCTGCCCTGACCGGCGCCCGAACCGTGTTCTGGAACGGACCCATGGGTGTCTTCGAAGTCGCGCCGTTCGCGGCCGGCACCGCCGGCGTTGCCGAGGCGGTCGCCGCCACCGTCGGGCTGTCGGTGGTCGGCGGCGGCGATTCGGCGTCAGCCGTGCGCGCTCTGGGCTTCGACGTGAGCAGGTTCGGTCATATCTCCACCGGCGGCGGAGCATCGTTGGAATACCTCGAAGGCAAGACGCTGCCCGGCGTTGCCATTCTGGAGCAGCCCTGATGGCAGCCCCGCCGCGCAAGCCGCTCATCGCCGGCAACTGGAAGATGAACCTCAATCATTTGGAGGCGATCGCGCTCGTTCAGAAGATCGCGTTCAGCCTCAACGAACAGCAGCTGACCGCAGTCGAGGTCGTCGTCGTGCCGCCCTTCGTCGATCTCAGGAGTGTGCAGACGCTGATCGACGGGGACCGCCTGCTGCTCGGCTATGGGGCGCAGGACCTGTCCCCGCATGACGGCGGCGCCTATACCGGTGACGTCGGCGGCCCGATGCTCGCCAAACTCGGGTGTTCCTACGTCGTGGTGGGCCACTCGGAGCGGCGGGAGTACCACGCGGAGAGTGACGCTCTCGTCAATGCGAAGGTCATCGCCGCGGCTCGCAACGGGATCACGCCGATTCTTTGCGTCGGGGAGACCCTCGACGTCCGCGAGGCGGGCAATCACCTCGAGCACTGCGGGGCGCAACTCGACGCCGCGCTGGACGGCGTGCCCGGCGATCAGGCGGAGTCGATGGTCATCGCGTACGAGCCCGTGTGGGCTATCGGGACCGGTCAGATGGCCACCCCCGAGGACGCCCAGCAGGTGTGCGCGGCCCTGCGCGAGGGTCTGTCCGCGCGCTATTCACCAACCCTCGCAAGCGGTGTCCGGATCCTGTATGGAGGCTCGGTGAAGTCGTCCAACGTCGCCGAAATCATGGCGGGCGCCGACATCGACGGCGCTCTGGTCGGGGGTGCAAGCCTTGACGGCGACGAGTTCGCGCGAATCTGCGTCGCCGCGGGCGCTCCGGTGACCGTCGCCCAATCGCCCAGGTAGGCTTGCCCGCAGTGCCACATCGCCCGACTCCTTCTGCATCCGAGGCCATCCGATGATCCTGACCCTGTCCGTAGTGCTCGTGGTGACGAGCCTTCTACTGATCGTGCTGGTCCTCCTGCACCGAGGTAAGGGCGGCGGTCTGTCGTCCATGCTCGGCGGCTCGTTCTACTCGAGCCTGTCCGGCTCCTCCGTCGTCGAGCGCAATCTGGACCGCCTGACCGTCATCGCCGGCGTCGTCTGGGCGATCTGCATCGTCGGGCTGGGGTTGCTGTACAAGAACACCGGCTGACCACTTGGCGTAGCGAGGCATGATCTTCAACGGCGCATATACGAACCTGGAAAGGGAACACACGTGGCTGGTGGCAGTGCCATTCGTGGCAGCAGAGTCGGCGCGGGGCCGATGGGCGAGAAGGAGCGCGGCGAGTCCGCGCCGCGACAGCGGGTCTCGTTCTTCTGCGCCAACGGTCACGAGGTGAAACCCGCCTTCGCGATCGATGCCGTCCTTCCCGACACTTGGGACTGCCCAAGATGTGGCTTCCCGGCGGGACGCGAATCCGGCGCGCCCCCGAATGCACCCCGTAACGAGCCGTACAAGACGCACCTCGCGTACGTCAAGGAGCGCCGCAGCGACGAGGACGGCGCGGCGATCCTGGAAGAGGCCTTGCAGAAGCTCAAGGCACGTCGCGGCGAGGCCTGAGCCACTACCCCGTGCCGGCGGCCCGGGCTACCCCCGCGGGAGCCAGCGTGATCGTGGCTCAGGTCGGGCTGGGAAGCTCGGCCGCGGCTTCGGTGTCCAGCAGCCACAGGGTCCGCGATCGGCCGCGTGGTCCTGCCGAGGGTACGAGGGCCCGGTCGGCACCGCCGACGGCCAACCCGACGGCGTGCGACTTCGGTGAACCCGACGCGATGAACCAGACCTCGCTCGCGGTATCCAGCGACCTGAACGTGAGCGAGATCCGCAACGGTGGTGGCTTGGGGGAGTCGTGCACCCCGATCACCGACGCCGACTCCTCGTAAACCCCGCGACTGGTGGGGAATAACGAAGCGCAATGCCCGTCGGGCCCCACGCCCAGCAACGCAACATCAAAGCTCGCTGCAAGCTGGCGAGCGTAGGCCGCGGCCGCTTCGTCAACATCGGCAAAGCCCCAGTCGGAGGCGGGCATGCGGTGCACGTGTGCCGGGTCCAGATCCAGCGACCCGAGTAGTGCGGCGAATGCGGCCTTGTCGTTGCGGTCATCGGACTGGGCTTCGACATAGCGTTCGTCGCCCCACCAGATATGCACGTGGCGCCAGTCGATCGAGTCGCGAGCAGGTGCGGCGCCCACCGCGCGCAGCACCCGTTCGAGGATCCCACCGCCGGTGATCAGCAGGTCGGCACGTGAGCGCTCCCGCAGCGCTGCCGAGATCAACGCAAGCAATCGATCCGCGGTCGCCGCGGCCAGTTCGGTGGCGCTCGGCTCGACGACTACCTCGGGCGCGGGACCTGACTCGGGCAGGCTCACCGGGTCGCTGCCGCCGGGTCGTTCCAGATATGGACTCGGGTCGCCGATCTCCCGACCAGGTCCCTCACGTCGCACACGCCGCCGAGCGACGCGGCGTAGATGCCGTCCGCGTCCAATCGCCGCAGTTCCTCGGCCAGCAGTTCCCCCAGCGACCGCTCCGGGAACTGCGCGGCCGAGTCTGGCTGACCGGCGCGCTTGAGCAGCAGGCGGGTGCCGTCACGCACGGCGGTGATCGAGGTGCCGCGCGAGAACCCTAGCTCGACGGACTCGATAGCCGACCCTGCCAGTCGGTGGACCGGCACATAGAAGCCGAGCCGGGATGACAGCCAGCCGGCCAACAGCAGTGCCGAGGGATCCGTCTCATCGCCGGAGACGGTGGCGGACACGGCCGTGTCGTGGGCTCCATCGTGGGCCGCGGCCAGGGCTGAGCGCCAGGTCGTGATGCGGGTCCAGGCGAGATCGGTGTCGCCTGGGGCGAAGTCGTCCGCGCGCTGGTGCAGCGCCGCGACGCTGTTCGTTGCGCGGCACACGTCGGTGATGCGGCGGTCGGCGAACACGCCGAGGGGGTCGTAGGCGATGCGCTCGGGCGGCGGCCCGACCCACCAGGTGACGACGGGTGCGTCGGGGGCGAGCAAGGGAAGGGTGACCGACTCTGCATGCAGCGCCAGTCTGCCGTGCATCCGCAGGATGACGGCCTCGCCCGGGCCGAGCCGACCGCCGAGAAGCACCTCAGCGTCCAGTCGCGGGACCGGGGCGTCGATCTGGCGCCGGATCACCATCAGCATCCGCATCGGATGCTTGCTCGCAGCGATCGTCGCCGCCTCTTCGGCCTCGTTCACGTCGCCTTCATCGACGACGATCACGAGAGTCAGCGCGTTGCCGCTGGTGACCGACCCTCCGGTACGCCGTTCAGCAATCAGGGCCCGGACGACCGCGCCGCCGGTGGTGTCCCACAACGTCGTCATGAGTGAATCTCCTCTGGGCGCAGCTGCGTGCACTGATCAGGTGTTCCCACGATCGGGGCCGCGGTCATGGTCTGCGCCAGGTGCGCCCGTCGAGGGCGAGCATCGCATCGGCTTCCTTGGGACCCCACTCGCCGGCGCGGTACAGGAACGGCCTCTGGCCGAGCCAGAAATTCTCGAGGGGATCGATCACGCGCCAGGACGCCTCGACTTCGTCGTTGCGGGGGAACAGCGTCGCGTCGCCGAGCAGGACGTCGAGGATCAGCCGTTCGTAGGCCTCCGGCGAGGCTTCGGTAAAGGCTTCGCCGTACAGGAAGTCCATCGCTACGTCGCGGACCTCCATCGCCGTGCCAGGGACCTTCGAGCCGAATTTGAGGGTGATGCCCTCGTCGGGCTGCACTCGGATGACGAGCTGATTGTGGCCGAGCTCCTGCGTGTCGGTGCGGCTGAAGGGTAGGTGCGGGGCCTTCTTGAACAGCACGGCGATCTCGGTCACGCGCCTGGGCAGTCGTTTGCCGGCCCGGATGTAGAACGGCACACCGGCCCACCGGCGGGTCTCCACGCCCAACCGCAGCGCGACATAGGTCTCGGTCTTCGAGTCGTCCGGGATGCCGTCCTCTGCCCGGTAGGCGACGGCCCGCTCGCCGGCTAGCCAGCCCTGGTCGTACTGCCCCCGGACCGCGTACTCACCCAGGTCAGGCGGCAGCGAGATCGCGCGCAGGACTTTGATCTTCTCGGTGCGGATCGCCTCCGGGGAGAACTCGACCGGCTCCTCCATCGCCGTCAATGCCAGCAGCTGAAGCAGATGGTTCTGCACCACATCGCGGGCCGTTCCGGTGGCGTCGTAGAACGCGGCCCGCCCCCCGATGCCGACATCCTCGGCCATCGTGATCTGCACGGAGTCGACGTAGTTGGAGTTCCAGACCGGCTCGAACATCTGGTTGGCGAAGCGCAACGCCATGATGTTCTGAACGGTCTCCTTGCCCAGGTAGTGGTCGATGCGGAATACGTCCTGCGCCGTGAACACCTGATCCACGAGACTGTTGAGTTCGAGCGCGCTCTCCAGGTCGTGGCCGAAGGGCTTCTCGACGACCACGCGTCGCCACCCGCCGCTCTGGGCATTGTCGGCCATCCCGGTGCGTGCCATTTGCTGAAGCACCACCGGGAACAGGCTTGGCGGGATCGACAGGTAGAAGGCCGCGTTGCCCTTGATGCCGTGTGTCGCCCTCAGCTCATCGAGCGTCGAGGCTAGCTCGTCGAAGGCGTCGTCGTCATCGAAGGCGCCCGCGACGAACTTGATGTTTGCGGCCAGCCGGTGCCAGACGTCTTCATTCCATGCGGTGCGGGCGTGCTCCTTGGCGGATTTCTTCGCCAGGCTCTCGAAGTCACCATCTCCCCAGTCCCGCCGGGCGAAGCCGAGCAGCACGAAGTCCGGGGGCAGCAGGCCGCGGTTGGCGAGGTCGTACACGGCCGGCATCAACTTCTTCCGAGCGAGATCGCCGGTCACGCCGAAGACCACCAGCGCGCATGCCTCAGGAATGCGCGGCAGCCGCCGGTCGCGCGGGTCGCGCAGCGGGTTGCCGGTCTGGATGGGTGGCAGCCCGACCGGGACGCTCACGCCGGCCGGCGGAGTGACAGCGGTGGTCGTGATCGCCGAATCGGTCATGACTTTGCGGAGTCCAGCTGTTCTTGGACACTCTCGGCCAGCTGGGCGTAGGAGTCCTCGAACTTCTTGACGCCCTCGACCTCGAGTAGTTCGATGACGTCGTCGTAGCTGATGCCGATCGCGTCGAGTGCTTCGATGACCTCGCGGGACTGGTCGTAGGTGCCGGCGATGGTGTTGCCGTGCACGACGCCGTGGTCGGCAACGGCGTCCAGGGTGGCCTCGGGCATCGTGTTGACGGTATCCGGCGCGACGAGCTCGACGACGTACATCGTGTCGTCGTAGGCCGGATCCTTGACTCCGGTCGACGCCCACAGGGGGCGCTGTGGGTTGGCGCCCGCACCCTGCAGGACGCGCCAACGGTCGGAGGCGATCACCTTTTCGAATCGTTCGTAGGCCAGCCGGGCGTTGGCGATGCCGGCCTTGCCGCGCAGGGCCTGTGCCTGCGGCGTGCCGATCTTCTCCAGTCGCTTGTCGATCTCGGTGTCGACCCGGGAGACGAAGAAGGAGGCGACGGAGTGGATCGTCGACAGATTGACGCCGTCTGCCTTGGCCTGCTCCAGCCCGCTGAGATAGGCGTCCATGACCTCGTCGTAACGGTCCAGCCCGAAGATCAGGGTGACGTTGACGCTCACCCCAGCCGCCGTCGCCGCCGCGATCGAGTTCAGTCCCTCGATGGTGGCCGGAATCTTGATCAGTACGTTGGGCCGGTCGACAAGCCACTTCAGGCCCTTGGCCTCGGCGGTGGTGCGATCCGAGTCGTGGGCGATCCGGGGGTCCACCTCGATCGACACCCGTCCATCTCGGCCCTTGCTCTTGTCGAAGACCGGTCGCAGGACATCGCAGGCCCAGCGGATGTCATACGCAATCAGGTACCGGATCGCGCCGTCCAGGGCAACCTGCCGAGTCTTGAGTTCCCGAACCTGTTCGTCGTAGGCGGTGCCCTTCTCCAAGGCCTTCTGGAAGATGGTGGGGTTGCTGGTGACACCCACCACGTGCTTGTCCTCGACGAGCTCCGCGAGATTGCCGGTTCGCAGCCGGTCACGACTGATGTCGTCGAGCCAGATCGAGACGTCCTGGGCGCTGAGATCTGCAAGCGGGTCACTCATGGGGGCTCCTGGCGGTTGGCGTTTGGTTGCCGGTGTTTTAGTTGCCGGTGGTGGTGTCGCGAATGTCGCCCGCGCGGTCGAGCGCCGCGTGGGCGGCGGCGACCACCCGGTCTGGGGTGAAGCCGAATTGCTCGAATAGCACGCCGCCGTCGGCGCTGGCGCCGAAGTGTTCGATGCTGATCATCTCGCCAGAGTCGCCGACATACTCGCGCCACCCCTGGCGTACGGCTGCTTCGACGCTCACCCGGGCCTTGATCTCGCGCGGAAGGACCTGCTGGCGATAGGCATCGGTCTGCGCCTCGAACCACTCGAAGCACGGCATCGAGACCACGCGGGTCGGGGTTCCCTCGGCCTCCAGGCGCTCGCGCGCGGCGAGCGCGAGCGACACCTCGGAGCCGGTGGCCAGCAGGATGATTCTGGGCAAACCGGCGGAGGCTTCGGCCAGCACGTACCCGCCGTGCGCAGCGCCGGTGGTCACCTTTGGGTCGAGCACGGGCAGGTTCTGCCGGGAGAGGGCGAATGCGGTGGGGCGGTCGGGGTGTTCGAGGGTGGCTCGCCAGCAGGCCGCGGTCTCGTTGGCATCGGCCGGGCGCACCACGTCCAGGCCCGGGATCGCGCGCAGGGCCGCGAGGTGCTCGATCGGCTGATGAGTGGGGCCGTCACCGCCGAGCCCGATCGAGTCGTGCGTCCAGACGTAGACGGTCGGCAGCTTCATCAGCGCCGCGAGGCGGACCGGCGGGCGCATGTAGTCGCTGAACACGAGGAAGGTGCCGCCATAGACGCGGGTACCGCCGTGCAGCGTGATCCCGTTCATGATCGAGCCCATGGCGTGCTCGCGGATGCCGAAGTGCAGCGTGCGACCGTACGGACCTCCGGGCCATTGCTTGGTCTGGTGAGCGGGGGGCACGAAGCTCGGCTCACCCTCCATGGTCGTGTTGTTGCTCTCGGCCAGGTCGGCCGATCCCCCCCACAGCTCAGGCAGGACGTCGGCGAGGGCGGAGAGCACGTTGCCGGACGCGACGCGGGTCGATACGGAGTTGGGCTTGCCCTCCTTGTCCGTCGGGAAGGTCGGTAGTGCCGTCTCCCAGCCGCCCGGCAGTTCCCGGCGCGACATCCGGTCCAGGAGGGCGGCGCGCTCGCGGTTGCCTGCCTGCCACGCCGCGAACCTCTCCTGCCACTGCTCATTGGCCAGGCGTCCGCGTTGCACGACCTCCCGCGTGTGCGCGAGGACCTCGGAACCGACCGCGAAATGGATGTCGGGATCAAAGCCGAGGAGTTCCTTCGTCCGGCGAATCTCGTCCTCGCCGAGCGCGGAACCATGTGCCGCTCCGGTGTTCTGCTTGGTGGGCGCGGGCCAGCCGATGATGGTCCGAACCGCGATTATGGATGGCCTGTCCGTCACGGCGTGCGCGGCCGCGATAGCGGCCTCGAGGGCCACGACGTCCTCGCCTGAGTCGACCCGCTGCGTGTGCCAGCCGTAGGCCTCGTAGCGCGCCAGCACGTCCTCGCTGAAGGCGATCGCCGTGTCGTCCTCGATGGAGATGTGATTGTCGTCGTAGAAGAGCGTCAGATTGCCCAGTTGTTGATGCCCGCCGAGTGAGGATGCTTCGCTCGAGATGCCTTCCTCGAGACAGCCGTCCCCGGCGATGACGTAAATGTGGTGATCGAACAGCGACTCTCCCGGCGCGGCATCCGGGTCGAAAAGGCCGCGTTCGCGGCGGGCCGCCATCGCCATGCCGACGCCGTTGCCCACGCCCTGCCCGAGTGGTCCGGTGGTCACCTCGACGCCCGCGGTGTGCCCGTGCTCCGGATGGCCGGGGGTCACCGATCCCCAAGAACGCAGCTCCTGCAGATCTCCGAGTTCCAGTCCGTAGCCGGCGAGGAACAGCTGACAGTACTGGGTCAGCGAGGAGTGACCGTTGGACAGGACGAACCGGTCGCGGCCCATCCAGTTCGGATCGGTCGGGTCGTGGCGCATGACACGCTGGTAGAGCAGATAGGCCAGCGGGGCAAGACTCATTGCAGTGCCTGGGTGTCCGTTGCCGGCCTTCTGAACGGCGTCGGCGGCGAGCAGGCGAGCTGTGTCCACGGCCCGCGTGTCAAGGTCGGTCCACCACTTCGGGTGGGCGCTGACGACGCGCGGCTCCCTGTCGGTCACGGTGATCGTGTCCCTTCGAAAATCCTCGGTTTGGGGCGCGCTGCAGATGCCGCCACCCTCGTCTGCTCCTCGTCTCCAGCCTAGCCACAAAGGTGCCCGCGCAGCGTGGACGGCGGCAGCTGAGACTGGCTTCTTACCCCGGCGAGGCGACAGTTACGCTGAGGCAGTGACGCAGACCCCCATAGCGCCGGTGAGCACGCAGCCGGCCCAGGGTTTGCCCCCGCAGCCTGAGTCGCAGCGTTCGACGGACCGAGCCCGGCCGGCACCCGGGCATCGGACCACGTTCATGGGCTATCTCGCGTTGACGAAGCCGCGCATCATCGAGCTCCTGCTAGTCACGACGCTGCCCGCGATGATTCTGGCTGCCGGAGGCCTGCCAGGCTGGTACGTCGTGGCGGCCACCCTCGTCGGTGGCACGCTCGCCGCCGGCAGCGCGAACGCGCTGAATTGTTACGTGGACAGAGACATCGACGCGGTGATGCGGCGAACCGGGCACCGGCCACTCGCCCGACACGACGTCTCGCCGCGGGGCGCCTTGATCTTCGGCCTGGTACTCGGTGTCGTGGCGGTACTCATGATGGGACTGGCCACGAACTGGCTCGCGGCCGGTCTCACCGCGGCGGCGATCGGCTTCTACGTCGTCGTCTACACGATGGTGCTCAAGCGCCGTACCTCGCAGAACATCGTGTGGGGTGGCGCCGCCGGGTGCATGCCGGTCCTGATCGGGTGGGCGGCGGTCACCGGTCGGTTGGCGTGGGCGCCTTTGGTCCTGTTCGCCATCGTGTTCTTCTGGACGCCGCCACACTTCTGGGCGCTGGCCATCCGCTACCGCGAGGACTACGCGCGGGCGAATGTCCCGATGCTGCCCGTGGTCGCGCCCCCACTACGCGTCGCCCGCGAGATCGTCGTCTACTCCTGGCTGACCGTCGGCGCGACGCTGGCCCTTTGGCCGGTGGCCACCGGCTGGGTCTACGGTGTGCTCGCGATCGCTGCCGGCGTCGCACTGGTGTCGGCGGCGCACCGCCTGCTGCGCCGGACCGCTCGCGGTGAGGACCCCACGCCCATGCGGCTTTTTCACCTGTCCAACAGCTATCTGGCGTTCGTGTTCGTCTCAGTGGCCATCGACACCTTCGTCC
>JALYIS010000092.1 GCA_030775705.1 Actinomycetota bacterium | reverse complement strand
GTAGGAGGTCGACGACGATGCGGTGCATTTCGCGCCCGATGCGCGCCTCGAGCGGCACAACCTGGTCGCGTAGCTGCGGCTCGGCCGAGGCGGCGACCCACAGCGTCAGCGCGGCGCGGAACATCGTGCTGCTGAACAATCCGAACACGACGGTGACCACCGTGGCGGTGTCCGGTGACCTCGGCAGGTCGCCCAGCTCGCGTCGGAGGTCTGCCGCCCTCAAGAGGCTGACGTGCTCGATCGCCGCGGTGTAAAGAGACTCGCGGGTCGGGAAATGATGCTGCGCCGCGCCCCGCGATACGCCGGCCCGCTCGGCCACGACCGCCACCGTGCTCGCGGTCCAGCCGAGCTCCGCCAGGCAGGTGATCGCCGCCTCCAGCAGCCGTGCGCGCGTCGCCCTGCTGCGGTCCTGCTGGGGTAGCCGGGCCGGGGCCGCGGTCATGGTGCCGCCCAGCCAGGGGGGCGCTTCTCCAGGAAGGCGAGCATCCCCTCGCGGGCTTCGGGTGAGCCGAACAATCGCGCTGACTGGGCCTGCAGCGCCTCGGCATCCGCGAGGCGCGAGCGGGTACCGCCGGTGGTCAGCGGCTTGGTCTCTGCCAGACCCTGTGGCGAGCAGGTGCGCAGCGCCCGTGTGAGGGCGTCGATCTCGGCATCGAGGTCCTCGACTGCGCGGGTGATCAATCCGGCGCGCTCAGCCTGGCTGGCATCGAATGTCTCGCCGGTCAAGAAGTAGCGCGCCGCGGCGCGCTCGCCCATCCGTCCGAGCGTCGTCATCGAAATGATTGCCGGCGCCAGTCCCAGCCGCACCTCGGTGAAGGCGAAGGTTGAAGTTGGCCCGGCGATCGCGATGTCGCTGGCGCCGACGATGCCCAGGCCGCCCGCACGGACGTTGCCACCGATCCTGGCGACCACCGGCTTGGGAAGCTCGACGATCGCCCGCAGCAGCGCGGTCATCCGCAGCGTCGACTGCGCGGGGCCGCCCTCGGCCGCGGACTCCTTGAGGTCCGCACCTGCGCAGAAGGTCGTCCCGGTGTGCGTCAGTACCACGGCACGCACCTCGTCATCGGCGGCGGCCGTAGCGAGGTGCGCCGAGACCTCGCCCACCAGCTGCGCCGAAAGGGCGTTGCGATTGGCCGGCGAGTCTAGGACGACGATGGCGATGGCACGGTCGACCCGGTAGTGCGCGAGCTCGTTGGGCACGGTGCTCCTAATAGGATTTCGGCAGTCCAAGGCTGAACTGCGCGACGAAGTTAAGGATCATCTCGCGGCTTACCGGTGCGACCCGGCCCACGCGGGCGCTCGCTAGCAACGCCCCCAGGCCGTACTCACTGGCGAAGCCGTTCCCGCCGAGGGTCTGCACCGCCTGATCGACCGAACGAACGGCAACCTCAGCCCCGGCGTACTTGGCCATGTTGGCGGCTTCGCCGGCTCCCAGATCATCGCCACTGTCGTAGAGCGTCGCCGCCTTCTGCATCATCAACTTCGCCTGCTCCAGCTCGATCTTCACCTGGGCGAGGGGGTGCGCCAGACCTTGGTGCGCCCCGATCGGCGTGTCCCACACCTGGCGCTGTTTCGCGTACTGGACCGCTTTGTCCAGCGCGTATCGCGCTGTGCCCAGAGACAGGGACGCGGCCATGATGCGCTCGGGATTGAGCCCCGCGAACAGCTGGGCGAGGGCGGCGTCCTCCTCCCCGACCAATGCGGTCGCCGGCAACCGGACGTCGTCGAGGAACAGCATGAACTGCTTGTCGGTCATGGCGATGTCCATCTCGATCGCCCGGTACTCGAAGCCGGGCGTGTCGGTGGGCAGGGCGAACAGTACGGGCTTGAGACGGCCGGTCCGGGCGTCCTCGGTGCGGGTAACGATCAGGACCGCGTCAGCGCGGTCGACCCCGGAGACATAGATCTTGCGGCCGGTCAGCAGCCAGTCGCCACCATCTCTGCGTGCGGTGGTGGTGATCTTGTGCGAGTTCGAGCCGGCGTCGGGCTCGGTGATCCCGAAGGCCATGATGAAGGAGCCGTCCGCGATACCCGGTAGCCAGCGCAGCTTCTGCTCCTCGGTGCCGTAACGAGAGATCACCGTGCCGCAGATCGCGGGGGAGACCACCATCATCAGCTGGCTACAGCCAGCCGCGGACAGCTCCTCCTCGACCAGCGACAGCTCATACATGCCGCCCCCGCCGCCGCCGAACTCCACCGGCAGGTTGACGCCGAGGAAGCCCAGCTTGCCGGCTTCAGCCCAGAGTTCGTCGGTATGTTCGCCGGACTTGACCTTCGCCCTGGTGTATTCGAAGCCATAGCGCTTGCCCAGGTCAGCGACGGCGCTGCGCAGCGCGAGTTGCTCTTCGGTCTCGGTGAAATTCATGGCGACTCCTCCGCGGTGGTGACGACGGCGAGGATCGCCCCGACGTCGACCTGCTGGCCCTCCCGCACCGGGATCTCGGCGATGATGCCGGCCACCGGCGCGTTGATCTGGTGCTGCATCTTCATGGCTTCGAGCCAGAGGATCGGTTGCCCCGCGATGACCGAATCGCCGGGTGCGGCGGCAATTCGGACCACCGATCCGGGCATCGGCGCGAGCAGCGAGCCCGCGGCGACGAGGTCGGCCGGGTCGGCGAACCGGTCGGCGTTCACCAGCCGCACGCAGCCGAGCGACGAGTCGACCCAGACCTCGCGGCCGTAGGCCGCAACAGCGAACTTCCGCTGCACGCCGCCGTTCTCGATGACCACTTCCGTGGCTGACGCGCGCACCAGGATGAGATCAGGGAAGCCCTCGGCGTCCAGGCCGGCCCGCGTGTGGCGGTAGCGGATCGTCAGCTCACCGTCGGGAGTCTGCAGGGTGGCCGATTGCGGCTGGCTGACGACGTTGCGCCAGCCGCTGGGAATGCCGTTGAGCACCGTTGCCGAGGATCGTGCCCTGGCGTCGGCGGCCAGCACGGCGGCGAGCGCGGAGATCCGTTGCGCGGGAGACCCGGCGCCCACGGCTGGCGACGCCAGGGACGCCAGATCGTGGGTGTCGAAGAATGCGGTGTCCGTGTCGCCGGCCAGGAACGCTTCGTGGCGCAGCACGTTCACCAGCAGATCGCGATTGGTGGCCACGCCATGGATCGTGGCGCCTTCGAGCGCGGATCCCAGGTGCCGCGCCGCGGTTGCCCGTTCCGGGGCCCAGGCGATCACCTTCGCCAGCATCGGGTCGTAGTGGATCCCCACAGCGGAGCCGCTCTCGACGCCGCTGTCCAGGCGAAGTCCGCGCGCCTGGCTGCCGAGGTCGAAGTGCGCGCTCGCTGCGGGGAGGTGGAAGCGGTGCAGCGTGCCGCTCTGCGGTTGCCAGTCGTGAGCCGGGTCCTCGGCGTAGAGCCGGACCTCGATCGCGTGCCCGTCGGTCATCGGTGGGCGCACACCCAGTGCGCCCCCGGAGGCGACCAGCAACTGCAGCGCGACGAGATCGAGTCCCGTGGTGCACTCGGTGACCGGGTGCTCGACCTGCAGCCGGGTGTTCATCTCGAGGAAGTAGAAGCGGCCTTGCGCATCGGCGAGGAACTCAACGGTCCCGGCGCCTTCGTAACTGATCGCCGCAGCGGCCGCCTGGGCCGCCTGGAACAGCCGCGCGCGCATGCCCGGGATCCGGTCCACCAGCGGGGACGGGGCCTCCTCGACCACCTTTTGGTGCCGTCGCTGGATCGAGCACTCGCGTTCGCCAATGGTCCAGACCGTGCCGTGGCGGTCGCCCATGATCTGCACCTCGACGTGGTGCCCAGTCGCCAGGTAGGGCTCGCAGAACACGGTGGCGTCGCCGAACGCGTTCGCCGCTTCGGCCTGCGCGGCCGCCACTTCCCCCGCCAGCCTGTGCAGTTCGCGCACGACGCGCATGCCCCGCCCACCGCCGCCGGCGGATGCCTTGATCAGCACAGGCAGATCCGCATCGGTGACCGCATCGGGGTGCAGCTCGTCGAGGACGGGTACGCCCGCCGCCAACATCATCCGTTTCGACTCGATCTTGCTGCCCATCGACTCGATCGCCGCGGGACTCGGCCCGATCCAGATGAGCCCGGCGTCGATCACGGCACGGGCGAATCCGGCGTTCTCGGAGAGGAAGCCATAGCCGGGATGGATCGCATCGGCACCGGTTCGGATCGCCGCGTCGATCAGCAGGTCGATCCGCAGATAGGTCTCGGCCGGGGCATTTCCCGGGAGCCGGACGGCGACCTGGGCTTCGCGGACGTGCGGTGCGTCGGCGTCGGCGTCGGAGAAGACGGCGACCGTGCCGATGCCCAGGTCGCGGCAGGTACGCATGACCCGCCTGGCGATCTCTGCACGGTTGGCGACGAGCACTTTGGTGACGATCGTCGGCGCTCGCGTCACGGGCGCTGCGGTCACAGCCGAAACACCCCATAGCCGGTGGCGCCGGCCACCGGTCCACTGTGAATCGCCGACAGCGCGATACCCAGGACGGTCCGGGTGTCGCGCGGGTCGATGATCGCGTCGTCGTAGAGCCGGCCCGACAGGAACGGGGCCACCGACTCGGCCTCGATCTGGGCCTCGACGATCTGGCGCATCTGTGTGTCCGCGTCCTCGTCGTAGGCCTGCCCGCGCGCCTGGCTGGCTTGCCGGGCGACGATCGACAGCACGCCCGCGAGTTGCGCCGGGCCCATGACGGCCGACTTCGCGTTGGGCCAGGTGAACAGGAACCGGGGGCCGTAGGCGCGCCCGCACATGCCGTAGTTGCCGGCGCCGTACGAGGCGCCCATGGTCACCGTGAGGTGCGGGACGCGGGAGTTCGACACGGCGTTGATCATCAGTGCGCCATGCTTGATGATCCCGGCCTGCTCGTACTCCTTGCCGACCATGTAGCCGGTGGTGTTCTGCAGGAACAGCAACGGGGTGTCGGCATGGTTGGCCAGCTGGATGAACTGGGCGGCCTTCTGCGCCTCCTCGCTGAACAGCACGCCACGTGCGTTGGCCAGGATGCCGATCGGGTAGCCGTGCAGCTGCGCCCAACCGGTGACCAGGCTCGACCCATACAGCGGCTTGAACTCGTCGAAGTCCGAGCCGTCGACGATGCGCGCGATCACCTCCCGCGGGTCGAACGGCACCTTGAGGTCGGTGGGGATGAGTCCGAGCAGCTCATCCTCATCATGGATCGGAGGCTGCGGGTCAGGCTTGGGGGCCGGCCCCTGCTTGCGCCAGTTGAGCCGCCCCACGATCTGGCGTCCGATCCTGATGGCGTCCTGCTCGTCGGCGGCCATGTAGTCCGCCAGCCCGGACCTGCGCGCGTGCATTTCGGCCCCGCCCAGCGACTCGTCGTCGGACTCCTCGCCGGTGGCCATCTTGACGAGCGGCGGGCCGGCGAGGAAGACCTTGGCGCCCTCGCGCACCATGACGACGTAGTCGGACATGCCCGGGATGTATGCGCCGCCGGCGGTGGAGTTGCCGAAGACCAGCGAGATCGTGGGGATGCCTGCCGCAGACAGGCGCGTCAGATCGCGAAAGATCTGACCCCCGGGGATGAAGATCTCCTTCTGGGTCGGCAGGTCCGCGCCCCCGGACTCGGTCAGTCCGATGACGGGCAGGCGATTCTCCAGCGCGATCTCACTGGCGCGCATCGTCTTCTTCAGCGTCCACGGGTTCGACGCGCCACCACGCACGGTGGGATCGCTGCCATTGATCATGCATTCGACGCCGTTGACGATGCCGATGCCCGTGACTACGGATGCCCCCACCGCGAAGTCCGAGCCCCAGGCGGCCAGGGGCGACAGTTCGAGGAAGTGCGCTCCCGGGTCCAGCAGCAGCTCGACGCGTTCGCGCACGAGCAGCTTGCCGCGCTGATGGTGGCGCTCGACGTACTTCTCACCGCCGCCTGCCGCGGCCTTGGCCTGTTCGGCGTCGAGGTCAGCGATCTTGGCCAGCATGGCCTCCCGGTTCGCCCGGTACTGCTCGCTGGACCTGTCGATGTCCGTCTTGAGAATGGTCATCCGGTGTATCCCAGCAGCTTGCCGGCCAAGCCGATGAGAATCTCGTCGGTGCCGCCACCGATGCCGAGGATGCGCATGTCCCGGTACTGGCGCTCCACCTCGGCCTCGCGCATGTAACCCATCCCGCCGTGCAGCTGCACCGCCCGGTCGACCACCCACATGCCAGCCTCCACCGCGGTGTTCTTCGCAAAGCAGGCTTGCAGGACGAGGTCCTGCGCACCTTCATTCGCCTGCTGAGCGCTGCTGGCCCTCTCGCTCGCCCGCAGGGCGACGCTGCGGGTGTAGACGCGGGCAACCTCGACCCGCCGGGCCATCTCGGCCAGGGTGTGTTGCACGGTCTGCCTGCTGATCAGAGCGCGCCCGAAGGTCTCTCGAGCGCGACACCACTCGACGCTGAGATCCAGGCAGCGCTGCGCGCTGGCATAGGCCTGCACGGCCAGACCGATCCGCTCGCTGACGAAGTTCTGCGCGATCTGGATGAACCCGCTGTCCAGCGCGCCGACCAGGTGCGAGTGAGGTACCCGCACATCGACGTAGGACAGTTCGGCGGTGTCCGAGCAGAGCCAGCCCATCTTGTCGAGCCTGCGTGAGACGGTGAAACCGGGCATCCCCTTCTCGACCACGAGCAACGAGATGCCGTGCGCTCCCGGGTCGCCGGTGCGGACCGCGGTGACGACGAAGTCTGCGCGCACTCCCGAGGTGATGTAGGTCTTGGCGCCGTTCACGACCCAGTCGTCGCCGTCGCGCTTTGCCCTGGTCCGAATGCCGGCCACGTCCGACCCGCCGTCGGGCTCGGTGATCGCGAGCGAACCGATGAGTTGGCCGCTTACCGTGGGCCGTACCCAGCGATCGATCTGCGCGGCGTCGCCCGCGGCCACGATATGGGGGAGCGAGATGCCTGAGGTGAACAGGCTGGCGAAGAGCCCACCCGAGCCGCCCGCGTAGTGCATCTCCTCGGCCAGGACGAGGGCGTCGATCGCGTCCCCGCCGCCGCCACCGACCGCGTCCGGGAGCGACAACCCGAGCAGGCCGAGTTCGCCGGCGCGCCGGTGCAGGGAGCGCGGCAGCTCGCCGTCTCGTTCCCAGCCGTCCAGGTGGGGCAGCACATCGGACGTCACGAAGCGGCGCACCGTGTTGCGCAGCAGGCTCCGTTCGGCGGTGGCGAAGCAGTCAGTCAAGCAAGGCCTCCGGGATGTCGACGACCCGCGAGCGCAGCCACTCGCCGACCGCTTTGGCCTGCGGGTCGAAACGTGCCGCCGACGCGACTCCATCGCCCAGCAGCCCCTCGACGACAAAGTTCATCGCGCGCAGATTCGGGAGCAGATGGCGGGCGACCGGCAGCGCCGCGGCCTCGGGGACGAGTTGCCTGAACTGCGCGATGGTCAACGTCTGGGCGAGCCACGGCCAGGCGGCGTCCGAGCGGGCCCACAACCCGACGTTTGCGGTGCCGCCCTTGTCGCCGCTGCGAGCGCCGATGACGGCACCC
>JALYIS010000091.1 GCA_030775705.1 Actinomycetota bacterium | reverse complement strand
GTGCCAGCACGGGTCAGGGCTGCTCGAATCCGTCCGCACTCAGCACGCTCTGTCCCGCCGAGGACAGCACGTACGCGACGAAGGCCTGCGCACCAGCGGAGTTGGCGGCCTTGGCGAGCGCCGCGATGGGGTATTCGGTCGACGCGTTCACGGTCGCATCGATGGCAACGCCCTTGACCTTCGTACCTGCGGCACGGACGTCGGTCACATACACCACCCCTGCATCGACCTCATTGATCTCGACCTTGGCGAGCGTCGACTTCACATCCGGCTCCAGAGTAGCGGCCTTCACCGTGATCTTGGCGTTCTTGAACACTGCGGCCGCCGTCGAACCGCACGGGACCTGCGGCTGGCAGAGGGCGATCTTCAACCCTGATTTGGTCAGGTCCGAGAGGCTCGTTATCGCACCCGGATTGCTGGGCGGGACTGCGATCTCCATGACGTTCTTGACGAAGTTGGTCGACGCCGACGCGTCCCCTGCCGTGGACACCTGCGCCATGTTCTTCGGCGAGGCCGAGGCGAACACATCTGCTGGAGAACCGTTGATGATCTGCTGGGCGAGCGCCGAGCTGGCGCCGAAGTCTAGCTTGACGGTCGTGCCCGGATGGGCGGCCTCGAACTGCTTCGCGAGAGTCGTGAACGCCTCCTGCAGTGACGCGGCGGCGAGCACCTTGATCGTGCCGCTCAGCGCCGGGGTGGATGCGCTCGAGCCGCTTCCTGGCAACGAGGTCGTCGCGCTCGGCGATTGTTTGCCCGACGAACAGGCCGCCACGAGTGCCGCGGCCGCCGCCGTGACGGCGATCACTGTTATCGCTCGATGCTGCATGGATTTGCTCCTCCAGGGAAGGGTCGGCTTGGTCAGGACGGGTGGCGACCGGCGGCCTCAGCTCTGCCGAGCAGACTGTTCAGGGACCTCGACGACGACATTGGTCGCCTTCACCGAGGCGATCGCGATTGCCCCCGGCTCGAGCCGGAGCTCGTCGGCCGCCTCGCGACTCATCAGGGACACGATGCGGTGCGGCCCGGCCTGGATCTCGACCTGCGCCATGACGCCATCCCTGACAACCCGGGTGACGAGGCCGGTCAGCCGGTTGCGGGCGGATTCGGCGATAACCCGTCGTGGCGGTGGCGGATCGTTGTTCGATGCGAGCTCCTCGGCGAGCTGGGCCAGATCGCGCCCATCGACGACGCGCCGCCCGCCCGCAGTGCTGGTGGGCAGTCGGCCGGCATCGGCCCAACGGCGCAGCGTGTCGTCACTCACGCCGAGCAGTTCAGCGGCTTCGCGGATGCGGAAGGACGACATTCAACGCAGGCTATCCGCAAGTGCGGCTACAAGCTACTTAGAGCGCCGCAGATGCGGAGCTAGGTGCTGCGGGTCACCACCCCCGCGTCCGCCATTCGGAGACATGCGGCCGTTCGACGCCCAGCGTGGAGTCGTTCCCATGGCCCGGGTAGAACCACGTCTCATCGGGCAGTTCGGCGAAGACCCTCGCTTCGACGTCATCGACCAGTGATCGGAAGTCAGCTGCAGAAGTGGTCTTTCCGACGCCGCCGGGAAACAGGCTGTCGCCGGTGAACAGATGCGGGCTCCCCGCCGGATCCCGGTAGAGGACGGCCACCGAACCCGGGGTGTGCCCACGCAGCGCGATGATCTCCAGACTCACCTCACCGACGGTGATCACATCGCCGTGACTGAGGCGCTCGTCGACGGCGACCGGGAGCTCGTCTGCGTCCGGATCACCGGCATACACCGCGGCGCCGGCTGCCTCCACGGTCTCGGCCAGGGCCTGCCAATGGTCACCGTGTCGGTGGGTCGTCAGGATCGCCGACACCGGCGGCCCATCGAGCACGATCAACTCCGCTAGCCGATCCGCCTCGTTGGCCGCGTCGATGAGCAGACCCTCCCCACTGGCGGTACAGCGCAGCAGGTAGGCGTTGTTGGACATCGGTCCGACGGCGAGCTTTGCGATGGTCAGGCCCGGCAGGTGTCGAACGTCCATCGGTCCGCCGACCTCGACGTTGCCGGTGTAGTTGTCAGCGATGGGCGCGGTGCCATTGTCAGCCATGGACTCAAGGTAGCCGTCCGACGTCACTCGTCGACATCCAGCTGAAGGAGAGCGTTCTCGACGACCTCGGTGAGCGCGGGGTGGATCCAGTACTGCCCGCGGGCCATGTCGCGCACGCCCAGGCTGAAGCTCATGGCCTGGACCAGGGGCTGAATGAGGGTCGCGGCCTGCTCACCCATCAGGTGGGCGCCGAGCAATTGGCCACTCACGGGATCGGCGATCAGTTTGCAGATGCTGGTCGTGTCCTCCATCGCCCACCCGTAGGCGGTACTGCCGTAGCCCTGGACCGCGGTGACGTAGCGGCGACCAGACGCGGCGGCCTGCTCCTCGGTCAGGCCGACGCTGGCAATCTGCGGATGGGTGAAGACCGCGGCGGGGACACACCGGTGGTCGCTGGTGACCATCGATCCGGGGTGAGCCAGATTGTGTGCGACGACGCGGGCCTCCTGGTTGGCAACGTGTTTGAGTTGATAGGGCGAGCTGACATCCCCCAGTGCCCAGATCCCGTCGACCGGGGTCCGCTGGTACTCATCCACCATGACGCGCCCGTCGCCGAGGGTCTGGAGTCCGGCTGCCTGGAGGTCGAGGCGGTCCGAGTTCGGCACCCGTCCGGTCGCGACGAGCAGCATGTCCGCCTCGATCACCGACTCGTCACCCAGGACCAGCCGGATCCCGTCCGCGGCCTGCTGCGCCTGCGCCACCACTGAATTCATCCGCACGTGCCAGCGATCCTGTACCAGCTGCGTGAACGCCCCGGCGACCTGCAGGTCAAGGTGGCGCAGGAGCGGTTCGCTGCGGGATACGACAGTGGTGTGCGCCCCGAATGCGGCGAAGACATGGGCGAACTCGGAAGCGATGTAGCCACCCCCCAGAATCGCGATCCGCGGAGGGAGGGTGTCGATTCGCATGACCGTGTCTGAGGTCTCGTAGCGCACACCGCTGGCCGCGATCACGTCGGGGACCACCGCGCGCGAGCCGGTGGCGATCACGATCCGGTCTGCGGTGATCGTCTGGCCTGTCGACAGACAGAGGGTGCGTGCGTCACCGAATCTGGCATGCGCCTCGAACAGGGTGACGTTCGGCGTGCCGAGGGCGCGGTACTCACGCCCACCTGCCGAGATCGGGTCGATGCGCCCGAAGACCCGGTCGCGGATGTCGCCCCAGCGCACCCGATCGACGGACATGTCGACTCCCAGGTGGGACGCGTGCCGCGCGCCTTCGGCGAGATCGGCTGGGTACACGTACATCTTCGTGGGGATGCAGCCCACGTTGAGGCAGGTCCCGCCGAACGTGGACTCCTCGATGATGGCGATCTTCCACTCGGCGAAATCCGGGCCCACCAGCGAATTACCCGAGCCTGAGCCGATGACCGCCAAATCGAAGTCCGCCATAGCGCGACGATAACGTCACCAGAAACCGACTGCCTCGGTGTCGATAGCCTTGGCGGGTGCTCCGACTCTCGCGACTGTTCCTGCGCACGCTCCGCGACGACCCCGCTGACGCGGAGGTGCCGAGCCACAAGCTCCTGGTACGCGCGGGGTACGTGCGTCGAGTTGCCCCCGGGATCTACTCGTGGCTCCCTTTGGGGCTGGCCGTACTGGCCAACGTCGAGCGCATCGTCCGGGAGGAGATGGACGGGATCGGCGCGCAGGAGGTCCATTTCCCGGCGCTCATTCCGCGTGACATCTTCGAGGCGAGCGGTCGATGGGCGGCCTACGGCGAAGGGCTGTTCAGGCTGCAGGACCGCAAGGGTGCCGACTACCTGCTCGGACCGACCCACGAGGAGCTGTTCACCCTGCTGGTGAAGGGGGAGTACTCCTCGTACAAGGACTACCCCCTCGCGCTCTACCAGATCCAGACGAAGTACCGCGACGAGGCCCGTCCGCGGGCCGGAATCCTGCGTGGACGCGAGTTCATAATGAAGGACTCCTACACCTTCGATCTGAGCGACGAGGGGCTGGCGAGCGCCTACCAGGCCCACCGGGACGCCTACGAACGCATCTTCCGCCGCCTCGGCTTCGACTACCGGATCGTGTTCGCAGTCTCGGGCGCCATGGGCGGCTCAGCCTCCGAGGAGTTCCTGGCGCCGACACCGGTCGGCGAGGATACGTTCGTCCAGTGCTCCAACTGTGAGTACGCCGCGAATACCGAGGCCGTCGTCATCGCCGCCCCCGCGGCGCAGGAGCCGACGGATCACCCACCGCAGCGTCTGCTCGACACGCCGGCCACTCCTACCATCGACACCCTGGTCGCCCGGCTCAACGAACTCGACCCAGGGGTGGCGTACACCGCGGCAGACACGCTGAAGAATGTCGTCCTGAAGACGCGCGCACCCGGTGCGAGCGAGTGGCAGCTACTGGTCATCGGCGTTCCGGGCGACCGGGAGGTCGACCTCAAACGTGTCGGGGGCCAGTTGGAGCCGACCGAGGTCACCCAGGCCGAGCCGGCCGACCTGGCGCGGCATCCGGAGCTGGTCAAGGGCTACATCGGGCCGCAGATCCTGGGCGCGGGTATTCGCTTTCTCGTCGATCCGCTGGTCGTTGCAGGCTCCGCCTGGGTCACTGGCGCGAACGAGCCGGGCAAGCACGCGGAGTTCGTTGTGCGCGGCCGGGACTTCACCCCTGACGGTGAGATCGGTGCGGTCGAGATCCGTGACGGCGACCGTTGCGCGCGTTGTGGGAGTCCATTGCAGATCGCGCGAGGCATCGAGCTCGGCCATGTCTTTCAGCTCGGGCGCAAGTACGCCCAGACCTTTGGCCTGCAGGCGCTCGGGCCGGACGGCAAGCCGGTGACCGTCACGATGGGGTCGTACGGTATCGGGATCACGCGCGCGGTCGCGGCCCTGGCCGAGCAGACCCACGACGAGAAGGGCCTCTGCTGGCCGGTCTCCGTCGCCCCGGCGCAGGTGCACGTCGTCGCCACCGGCAAGGACGACTCGGTATTCGAGTCGGCAGCCGAACTCTGCGCCGATCTCGAGTCGCGCGGGGTGACCGTTCTCTACGACGATCGCCGTGGAGTCTCGCCGGGCATCAAGTTCAAGGACGCCGAGTTGCTCGGCATGCCGTACATCGTGATTGTCGGCAGGAGTCTCGCTGACGGAACGATCGAGCTTCGTGACCGGCGGACCGACGCGCGTCAAGACGTGCCGGTCGACGAAATCGTCGCAGCGGTTGTCGGGGCCATCGGCCAGTGACCCCGCGCGCGCTCGATGAACTGGTCGAGCCGGGCTGGGCACGAGCGCTTGGTCCGGTCGCACCGCAGATCGCACAGATGGGCGACTTCCTGCGCTCGGAACTCCTGCAGGGACGGACATATCTGCCGGCGGGACCGAAAGTTCTGCGGGCGTTCACCCAGCCATTCGACGACGTCCGCGTGCTCATCGTCGGACAGGATCCGTACCCGACGCCAGGACACCCAATCGGCCTGTCATTCGCGGTAGATCCGGACATCCGCCCGATACCGCGCAGCCTGCGCAATATCTACCGTGAGCTGCAGTCCGACCTCGGCATCGCGACCCCGGAGCACGGAGACTTGACGCGCTGGGCCGAACACGGCGTGCTGCTCTTGAACAGAGTGCTCACGGTCGCCCCTGGGGCCCCGGCCGCGCACCGCGGACAGGGCTGGGAGGCCGTGACGGACCAGGCCATCCGGGCACTGGTGGCCCGCGACGCGCCACTTGTCGCGATCCTGTGGGGTCGAGAGGCACAAACACTGCTCCCGCTGCTGGGCACCACCCCGGCCGTGGCGTCGGCACACCCGAGCCCGATGTCGGCCGATCGCGGCTTCTTCGGCTCGAAGCCGTTCAGCCGCGCGAACGCGCTGCTCGTCGAGCAGGGTTCGGAACCCGTCGACTGGGGCCTCGGCTGAGCCGCGGTGCCGTCGCGGGCTGTCGGTGGTGGTCACTACTCTCGAGGGCGAGTATCCGAAGGCCCTGAGTCGAGATAGTCCTGATTTCGAGCGAGAGAGCGCAACTCTGCCTGTGAACGACCGTCTGATCGTCCGTGGCGCCCGTGAGCACAACCTCAAGGACGTCAGTCTCGACCTGCCCCGCGACGCGATGATCGTGTTCACCGGGCTGTCGGGATCCGGCAAGTCCAGCCTTGCCTTCGACACCATCTTCGCTGAGGGGCAGCGCCGCTACGTCGAGTCGTTGTCGGCCTACGCGCGTCAGTTCCTCGGGCAGATGGACAAGCCCGACGTCGACTTCATCGAGGGCTTGTCGCCCGCTGTGTCGATCGATCAGAAGTCGACCTCGCGCAACCCGCGCTCGACGGTCGGCACGATCACCGAGGTCTATGACTACCTGCGCCTGCTATACGCCCGGATCGGCAAGCCGCATTGCCCCATCTGCGGGGAGCCAATCAGCAAGCAGACGCCGCAACAGATCGTCGATCGGATCCTTGAGATGCCGGCGGAGACCCGTTTCCAGGTACTGGCCCCGGTAATCCGTGAACGCAAGGGTGAATATGTGGATCTGTTCGCCGATTTGCAGTCCAAGGGATTCGCGAGAGTCCGGGTCGACGGCGTCGTGCATCCGCTCACCGAGCCGCCGAAGCTCAAGAAGCAGGAGAAGCACACGATCGAGGCGGTGGTGGACCGGCTGAGCTCGAAGCCGAGCAGTAAACAGCGAATTACCGACTCGGTGGAAACCGCGCTCGGGCTGGCTGGCGGCCTGGTCATCCTCGACTTCGTCGACCTGCCGGAGGACGACGCGCATCGAGAGCGCCGTTACAGCGAGCGCCTCGCGTGTCCGAACAACCATCCGCTCGCCATCGACGAGTTGGAACCGCGCTCCTTCTCGTTCAACGCGCCGTTCGGTGCCTGTCCGGTCTGCACCGGCCTGGGCACGCGCAAGGAGGTCGATCCCGAACTGGTGGTGCCCGACCCCGAGCGCTCCTTGGCAGACGGGGCGATCGCGCCATGGTCTACCGGCCAGACCAGTGAGTACTTCGTACGCCTGCTGCAAGGTGTCGCGGACATCGAGGGGTTCGACATCGGCAGCCCCTGGGAGAAATTGCCCGCTCGTGCGCAGAAGGCGGTGCTGCACGGGACTGGCGAACAGGTACACGTGAGCTATCGCAACCGTTACGGACGCGATCGCTCCTACTACGCCGACTACGAAGGGGTGGTGCCGTGGATCGAGCGCCGCTACACCGAGACCGACAGTGACTATTCGCGCGAGAAGTACGAGGGCTTCATGCGTGAGGTGCCCTGCGCAACCTGCGGGGGAAGCCGCCTCAAACCGGAGATCCTCGCGGTCACCGTCGGCGGCATGTCCATCGCCGAGTTGGCGGCGCTGTCGATCGGGGCGGCGGCGCAGGCGCTGGCGGGTCTGCGGCTCAGCGACCGGGACGCGTTCATCGGCGAGCGCGTGCTCAAGGAGATCAATGCGCGCCTGGGATTCCTGATCGATGTCGGGCTGCACTATTTGTCCCTCGACCGAGCGGCCGCGACATTGGCCGGCGGCGAGGCCCAGCGGATCAGGCTGGCCACCCAGATCGGCTCTGGTCTAGTGGGGGTGCTCTACGTCCTCGATGAGCCCTCGATCGGGCTGCACCAGCGGGACAACCACCGGCTCATCGAGACCTTGGTCCGGCTCAAGCGCCTGGGCAACACACTCATCGTGGTCGAACACGACGAGGACACCATTCGTGCGGCGGACTGGGTAGTCGATATCGGACCGCGGGCCGGCGAGCACGGGGGCAACATCGTTGTCAGCGGGACCGTCGAGGACCTGCTCAGCAGTCCGGACTCGATCACCGGCGCCTACCTGGCCGGCCGGACCTCCATTCCGGTTCCCCCGCTGCGCCGTCCCCGCCAGGTCGGGCGTGAACTGCTTGTCGAGGGTGCGCGCGAGCACAACCTTCGCAATGTCGACGTTGCGTTCCCGCTGGGTTGCTTCGTCGCGGTGACCGGAGTCAGCGGGTCTGGCAAGTCGACCCTGGTCAACGACATCCTGTACGCGTCGCTGGCGAACAAGATCAACGGCGCCAAGCTGCCACCGGGCCGGCACAAGCGGGTCCGCGGGATCGAGGAGCTCGACAAGGTGGTCGGGGTGGATCAGTCCCCGATCGGCAGGACGCCGCGGTCCAACCCGGCGACGTACACGGGCGTCTTCGACCACATCCGCAAGCTGTTCTCCGAGACCACCGAAGCGAAGATTCGCGGCTATCAGCAGGGGCGGTTCTCCTTCAACGTCAAGGGCGGTCGGTGCGAGAACTGCGCGGGCGACGGCACGATCAAGATCGAGATGAACTTCCTGCCCGACGTCTACGTTCCGTGCGAGGTGTGCAAGGGCGCCCGGTACAACCGGGAGACGCTCGAGGTGCACTACAAGGGCAAGACGATCAGTGAGGTACTGGAGATGCCCATCGAGGAGGCGGCCGAGTTCTTCGCCCCGATCGGTCGCATCGCGCGCCATCTGGACACGCTCGTCGACGTCGGATTGGGTTACGTCCGCCTGGGCCAGCCTGCACCCACCCTCTCTGGTGGGGAGGCGCAGCGGGTGAAGCTCGCCTCCGAGCTGCAGAAGCGATCGACCGGGCGCACGATCTACGTACTGGACGAGCCGACGACGGGACTGCACTTCGAAGATGTGTCGAAACTCCTCGGTGTCTTGCACTCACTGGTCGACAAGGGGAATTCGGTGATCGTCATCGAGCACAACCTCGATGTCATCAAGACCGCTGACTGGATCATCGACATGGGGCCGGAGGGCGGTTCTGGTGGCGGCACCGTGGTTGCCGAAGGAACTCCGGAGGATGTCATCGAGGTGGCGCGATCACACACCGGGCATTTCCTGCGCCACATGATCGAGCCAGTCGCGGCCAAGCGCCCCAGACGTAGCCGTGCGAAGGCGGTGGCGCCGTGACCGACCCGGCCATCAGCCGGGAGACCAGGATGCGCGCGTTCATAGCCGGCCTCCCGAAGGCTGAGCTGCACGTGCACCATGTCGGCTCGGCCTCCGCGCGCATCGTCGCCGAGCTGGCTGCACGTCATGAGGGTCAGACCCCTGTGCCCGCTGACGAACAGCTGCTCGGCGACTACTTCTCCTTCACCGACTTCGCCCACTTCATCGTCGTCTACCTCTCGGTCGTCGACCTGATCCGCGACGTCGACGACCTCTGGACACTCACCTACGAGATCGCGCGCGACATGAGCGTCCAACAGATCCGCTATGCGGAGCTCACTCTCACCCCGTACTCCTCGATCGTGCGTGGCATCTCTGCCGAGGCCTACTGCGAAGCGGTCGAGGATGCCCGCCGTCGGGCCGCGACCGATCATGGAGTCCAGCTCGCGTGGTGTTTCGACATCCCCGGCGAGGGCGGTTTGGCCGCCGCTGATCTCACCCTCGACGTGGCATTGAGACTCCGACCGGATGGGCTGGTGAGCTTCGGATTAGGTGGCCCGGAGATCGGCGTTGGTCGACCCCAGTTCGCGCCCCACTTTGCCGCGGCCCGCGCTGCCGGTCTGCGCAGCGTGCCGCACGCGGGCGAGTCCACCGGCCCGCAGACCATCTGGGATGCGCTCACCCACCTCAACGCGGAGCGCATCGGGCACGGCATCGCGGCGGCGCAGGATCCGCGACTGCTGGCGCATTTGCGCGACCTCCAGATCCCGCTCGAGATCTGCCCGACCTCGAACGTCTGCACCCGCTCGGTCGCGTCGCTGGCCGAGCATCCGCTACCGGCATTGGTCGCGGCTGGGGTTACCGTCACCGTCAACTCCGATGATCCACCCATGTTCGCGACCACGTTGAACAACGAGTACGCCATCGCAGCCGAGCTGTTGAACCTCGAGGAGGCCGGCATCGCGCAGCTGGCGATCGCCGGCGTGGACGCCTCCTTCCTCGACGACGTGGGCAAGGCGTCGCTCCGCGACGAGATCCAGGCCTACCTCGACCTTGATCCCGCCCCTGCTGGCTAGCCTCGACCCGTGCCCGATCCATCGACCTACCGACCCGCAACGGGCACAATTCCGCTCGAACCCGGGGTCTACAAGTTCCGCGACGAGCACCACCGCGTCATCTATGTCGGCAAGGCCAAGAGCCTGCGCCAGCGCCTGAACTCCTACTTCGCCGACGTCTTGGCGCTGCACCCGCGCACACGCCAGATGGTCACCAGCGCGGCAAGCGTGGAGTGGACGGTCGTCAAGACCGAGGTCGAAGCGCTACAGCTCGAGTACACCTGGATCAAGGAGTTCGACCCGCGCTTCAACATCCGGTACCGAGATGACAAGTCCTACCCCAGTCTTGCGGTGACCCTGTACGAGGATTACCCGCGGCTGCAGGTGATGCGCGGGCCGAAGCGCAAAGGCGTGCGGTACTTCGGGCCATACTCACACGCCTGGGCCATCCGGGAGACCCTCGACCTCCTGTTGCGGGTTTTTCCGGCCAGAACCTGCTCGGCGGGCGTGTTCAAGCGAGCCAATCAGATCGGCCGTCCCTGCCTGCTCGGCTACATAGACAAGTGCAGCGCGCCTTGCGTCGGGCGGGTCAGTGCGGCAGAACACCGCGCGATCGTCGATGACTTCTGCGACTTCATGGCCGGCAAGACGGAGCTGATGATGCGCCGCCTCGATCGCCGGATGGCGCAGGCCAGTCACGCCCAGGAGTTCGAGCTCGCCGCGCGCCTGCGCGATGACCTGGAAGCGCTGCGCCGGGCCATGGAGAAGCAGGCGGTCGTGTTCGGCGACGGGACCGACGCCGACGTCGTTGCGTTCGCCGAGGACGACCTCGAGGCCGCCGTCCAGGTCTTTCACGTCCGCGGCGGGCGGGTACGCGGACAGCGCGGCTGGGTGGTTGACAAGCTCGACGAGATGACCACCGGGGATCTCGTCGAGCAGTTCGTCACGCAGGTCTACGGGGAGGAGATCGACGACGATTCCAGCTCCGGAATTCCGAAGGAGGTCCTCGTCCCGGCGTTGCCGGACGACGCGGCCGCACTCACCCAATGGCTCAGCGCACGCCGGGGGTCCCAGGTCCAGCTCCGGGTGCCACGGCGCGGCGACAAGCGCAGCCTGCAGGAGACGGTCGCGCGCAATGCGGCGCAGTCGCTCGCCCAGCACAAGCTAAAACGGGCCACCGATCTCTCGGCCCGCTCCCGTGCGCTGAGTGAATTGCAGGATGCGCTGAACCTGTCGTCTGCGCCGCTGCGTATCGAATGCTTCGACATCAGCCACGTGCAGGGTACGAACGTGGTCGCCAGCATGGTCGTGTTCGAGGACGGCCTGCCACGCAAGAGCGAATACCGGCGCTTCGCCATGCGAAGCGGGACCGGGGACACGGACTGGATCGCCGAAGTCGTCCGCCGGCGATTCGCACGCTACCTCGACGAGCAGGTCGAGGCAGGTGCCGATGCGGACTCCGAGCCAGCGGCAGGCGCGAGCGAGGTGCCCCCAGGGATAGACCCGGCGACGGGTAAGCCACGCCGGTTCGCGTACCCGCCGAACCTGCTCGTGGTTGACGGCGGTGCCCCACAGGTCGCCGCTGCGCAGGCGGTCTTCGGCGAACTCGGCATCAGCGTCGCACTGGTGGGACTCGCCAAACGCCTCGAAGAGGTGTGGCTCCCGGGGGAGGCCTACCCGACCATCCTGCCCCGCACGTCAGAAGGGCTCTACCTGCTCCAACGCGTACGCGACGAGGCGCACCGCTTCGCGATCACGTTCCATCGGCAGAGGCGCTCCAAAGCGATGACGACCTCCGCATTGGACGGTATCGCGGGCCTGGGTGCGACACGGCGCAAGGCCCTGCTGGCCCACTTCGGCTCGGTGAAGCGGTTACGGGCCGCTTCGACCGACGAGATCGAGCAGGTGGCCGGGATCGGGCCGCAGACCGCGCAGGCGATCGCCGCCGCCCTGGGGACCGATACCGTAGCCCCAGCCGTGAACGTGAGTACCGGCGAAGTGATCGACGTCGATGGGAGCTGAGGTGAGCACCACCGAACCGGCCGAGCCTTCGACAGGATCCGGCGCGCTCGAGACGGTGATCATCTCCGGGCTGTCGGGCGCGGGCCGTAGCGCCGCCGCCAAGTGCTTCGAGGACCTCGGCTACTTCGTGGTGGACAACCTGCCGCCTGAATTGATCGCCACCCTGGTCGATCTCGGCAGTCGTAGTCAGGGCGCGGTGACCCGCCTGGCGGTGGTCATGGACGTGCGCAGCCGCGCGTTCTCATCCGACTTGCGGGTAGTGATTCGCGAGCTCGCCGAGCGCGGGCTGAGCCCCCGCGTCCTCTTTCTCGAGGCTTCGGACGAGGTACTCGTGCGCCGCTTCGAGAGCGTTCGGCGAGCCCACCCGCTGCAGGGAGACGGCCGGCTGGTGGACGGGATCGCCGCCGAGCGTCGACTGCTCGCCGGCCTGCGCGACGAGGCCGACCTGGTTCTGGACACCAGCGATCGATCGGTGCACGAGCTGCGCACGGCGGTCGAGTCAGCGTTCACCGGCGGCGGGTTGAGCGCCCCGGAGTTGCGTGCGACGGTCGTCTCATTCGGGTACAAGTACGGACTCCCGGTCGATGCCGACCTCGTCGTCGACGTCCGGTTCCTGCCCAACCCATTCTGGATCCCGGAGCTGCGTGAGCTGACGGGCCGCGACGGCGAGGTGCGCGACTACGTGCTCGCCCAGCAGGACGCGACCGAATTCCTCGATCGCTATGCGGGCATCCTGGAGATCATCGGCGCCGGATACATCCGCGAGAGCAAGCGCTACCTGACTCTGGCCGTCGGCTGTACCGGGGGCAAGCATCGCTCGGTGGTCATGGCGGCGGAATTCGCCCAACGGTTGTCGGCTATCGGCGTCCGGACGACCGTTGTTCACCGGGACCTCGGGCGTGAATAGCGCCCTGAGCGCGGTCGCCCTCGGCGGCGGTCATGGCCTGCACGCCACCCTCTCGGCCCTGCGGCTGATGACTGCGGACCTCACTGCGATCGTCACGGTCGCCGACGACGGGGGATCGTCCGGACGGATTCGCCGCGAGCTTGCGGTCCTGCCACCCGGCGATCTGCGGATGGCTCTCGCGGCGCTGGCCGGCCAGGCCCCCGAGCACCGCAGCTGGGCACAGTTGCTCCAGCACCGGCTGGGGGGCACCGGCGTGCTGTCCGGGCATCCGCTCGGCAACCTCCTGCTGACCGGCCTCTTGGAGCGTGACGGGGATCCGGTGCACGCCCTGGCCAAGTTGGCCGAACTCGTCGGCGCTGTCGGGCGGGTCCTGCCGATGAGTCCGGTCCCACTCGACCTGGTCGCCGTCGCAGACAGGTTCGATCCGGACGACCCCACTCGCACACGTCAGATTCGCGGCCAGTCCTCGATCGCGGCCACACCCGGGCGTATCCGTTCGATCGGCCTGCTGCCCCCGGGCGCACCCGCCTGCGCCGCGGCTGTCGATGCGGTCCGTGAGGCCGACGTCGTCATCCTCGGTCCCGGATCGTGGTTCACCAGCGTCATCCCGCATCTTCTACTTCGCGAGCTCGGTCGCGCCCTCGCCACCACACAGGCCCGGATCATCGTCGCCCTGAACCTGGTTCCGCAGGCGGGCGAAACGGACGACTACACACCCGCGGAGCTCGTCGGTATGTTGCTGGAGCATGCTGAGCCCTTCGGCGGCCTGCAAGTCAGCGCGGTGGTGGCCGACAGCGATGCGGTGACCGACGGGAAGCAATTGTCGCAGTACACGCGCGAGATCGGCGCGAGTCTCGTACTGTCAAGGCTCGCCGCAGACGACAGCGCGGAACGGCACGACCCGAAACGATTCAGCGAGGCTTTCGAGCAGGCCCTGCGCGTTTCAACGTGAGCGAAGGGGTGTGACGCATGGCGATGACCGCGTCGGTGAAAGACGAGCTGAGCCGCGTCCCGGTACCAAAGCTGTCCGCGCGCAAGGCGGAGATGGCGACCATGCTCCGGTTTGCCGGTGCGCTGCACCTGGTCGGCGGGCACATCGTGATCGAGGCCGAGTTGGACACCGGATCGGTGGCCCGGCGGTTGCGCAAGGAGATCGCCGATCTGTTCGGTTACGGATCCGAGGTTCAGATCGTCACCGGAGGCGGACTGCGCAGGGGAAGCCGTTACCTGGTGCGCGTGACGCGCGACGGCGAAGGCCTGGCC
>JALYIS010000090.1 GCA_030775705.1 Actinomycetota bacterium | reverse complement strand
GTTCGGCAAGACCATCGCGCACAGAACCAACGCGACCACTCCGATAAGAGACGCGATCCAGAAACACGCTAGAAAGTTCAGGTGCTGGGCGATCAACCCGGTCAGTGGGTAGCCCAGGCCGACGCCGACCACGGTGGTCACCGACAACGTGGCCATGGTCGATCGCGCTCGCGCGGGCTCGAGGTGATCGCGTGCCACGCTCATCGCCAGCGGCAGCATCGCAATCCCGATGCCCTGCATCCCGCGGCCGATCAGCAACAGCACGAACGCCTGCACCGGGAGCGCACCCAGCACGCTGCCGACCACGAGCACGCCCAGCGACGCGAGCAGAACCTGCAATCGCCAAGGGCCATCGCCCAACCGTCCGACGACCGGCAACATGATCGCGCCCGTCAGCAAGGTAATGGTGAGCGACCACTGTGCTGTCCCCAGGGACACGCCGTAACTGGTGGCGATCGTCGGGATCAGCGGCGAGCCGAGGCTGCTCACCACCGCTACAAGCATGCCGACGTACACCAGGACGGGGACGAGAGCCCTGCCTCGCCTCGTGCTGGCGTCCGGGACAACAGGGGCGGAAACTTGGCTGGCGGTCACGGCCGGCTCGGGGCCCGGGTCGCGTTCTTGAGCAGCTGGCGCAGGTCGAGATCCGGGTCCTGCAGCTGAGCGGCGTCGAGCGGTACCCGGGCTTCGATCAATCTCTTGCCGACGTCGACCTCACGAGCGCTGTCCAGCCCAGCGATCGCACCGACCCGGCCATCGCGCAGCCAGAACGCCAGAAAGCGCTCCGGCACGCCTCCCCGACGGAGCACGATCTCGTCGCCCGGGTGCGCGCGTACGAACATCTGCAACATCAGGCCGTACTGGTCGGACCACGCATATGGCGTCGCGTCGAACGGTGTCGCAGTTCCCGCGATGGACGCACCGACCGCTGCTCCGTGCCGTTGCGCGACGTCCCAGTGCTCGATGCGGCCCCGAGTCGCCAAGGCCGGGTGGGGTCGGCTGGCCACGTCGCCCGCCGCCGACACCCACGGGTGACTCGTGTTGCCGAAGCGGTCGACAACGATGCCGAAGCGGTCCACCTCAAGGCCCGCGGCCTCGGCGAGCGCTACCTGGGACAGAACGCCGACCCCGACGACAACCGTCTGCGCCGGTACATGTTCGCCGTCATTGAGCTCGACGCCCTCGACCACCGACGTGCCCGCGAACGCGGCAACGCTGACCCCGAGACGGAACTGCACTCCTCGATCGGCGTGCAACCGGTGGACGAGCTCTGCGACCTCGCGCCCCGTCACACCGATCAACGGCAGACTGGCGAGTTCGATGACCGTGACGGTGATGCCGTTCTCTCGGGCCACCGCGGCCAGTTCCAATCCGATGAAGCCGCCACCGACTATGACCAACGGTCCCCCGGTGGCCAGGCAGGCACTGACTGCGCGGGCGTCGGCGGCATCAGGCAACGTCAGCACGTTTGCGAGATCGGCGCCGGGCACGGGCAATCGTCGCGCCGTGACACCGGTGGCCAGGACGACGTGGTCGGCGGCCAGCGCCGAGCCGTCGCGCAACATCACCAGGTGTCTGTCGACGTCGAGCGCGTCGACGCCGACCCCGAGGCGTAGCTCGATGTCGTGTGATTGGTAGATCTCGGACGGGAGGATGGGCTTGAGCGCCGCGTCGCCGACACCGCCGACCAACGACTTGGACAACGGCGGCCGCTCGTACAGCTGATTCGGGTCGCTGTCGATGACGGATATCGCGCCGGCGTAGCCCGCCTTGCGTATGGCGATAGCGGCAGCGACGCCCGCTGCACTCGCGCCGACTACGATGTGCCCGGGTTTGGAAGTCATCACGCTGATCTGTCCCATCGATGTAGTGCTACCAATTGTCCTATTGATCGGTGACCCGGCTGCTGCCGCCGTTCCGCCTATCGGTACGCGCACACGGACTGCTACCTGACTGATACCGAGAAGAACCCCGGCGCCACCGGCAATCGCGTAGCATCCGGTCACAGTGATCAATCGCTTGCCACACGGAATCTGAGGGCACATGCCCGGGCAGGAAAGGGCGTTACTCAGTCGACCAAGTAACTCGACACGTCGGCCAGGAAGGCCCTGGCTCTCCTAGATGCCTTCATCAGCCCCCGGTCGATTCTCGGCGTCTCCGAGCTGGCCGAGCTGGCCAAACTGCCCAAGTCCACCGCGCACCGCTTGTTGAACGTTCTCGTCGAGGGCGGTTAACTGCAGCGGGTCAACGACCAGTACAGCCTGACGGACCGGCTCTTCGAACTCGGCAACCAAACGCGTCTCGCGCGTCCGAACGGAGTACGCGAGCGGGCGATGCCCTTCATGGCGGAATTCTTCGCCCAGACCGGTCAGACGATTCACCTGGCGGTCCTGAGCGGCACTGACGTGCTGTACCTCGAGAAGCTGTTCGGGCACGAATCGTTGAGGCTGCAGACCGCAGTCGGCGCATCCGCTATCGCCACTACACCGCTCACACCATCACCAATCCAGAGCTCATGAATCAGTCGTTGTCGCGCATCCACGACGAAGGCTTCGCCACGGATTCCGAGGAATCCATGCTCGGCGTTGCCTGTATGGTCGTGCCGATCCTGAACCGGCACAACGACCGGGCGATCGCCGCCCTGTCGCTGAGCACCTCAGTAGCGAACGCATCGGCCCGCCGTTACAAACAAGCCCTGACGAAAGCGGCCGAGCAACTCTCCGCGCAACTCACTCCGCACACGACCGACCTGCCTGCCTAGGCGACGTCTCAGCCGGGTCTACTTTCCCAGCGTCACGCCATGGAGCAAGATCTCGGCTACTGCCACAGCATTGACAGGATGATCGAGCAGAAACCCCACCGCGCAGGAATTGAACAGCAAAGACACCAACGCCTGCGAATCGTGCGGGCGCAACTCGCCGGCCGCCACCCGTGCCGAGAGGTAGTCCCCCAGCATCCGCTGGGTCTCACTCATCACCTCATCCAGCCCCGCTTTGATCATCGGGTTCGCGAGGCCCGATATGAACAG
>JALYIS010000089.1 GCA_030775705.1 Actinomycetota bacterium | reverse complement strand
GGGCGCGTGGGGCCTGAACCGGGCGGTCCACGTCGATCCAGCCGGGCCCCGAAGGTGTGTCCACGATCTGGCGCGTCACGGCGACCCGATCAGAACAGCCGCTGCGAGGCGCTGTCGATATCTTCTTCCGGGTCGATCTCGGCAATGAGGGCCGGACCGTTGTTTTCGACCTTGTTCACGGCACTCGAGACTGGCCGCAGGTCCAGCCGCTCACCGCGGGCCTCGTCCCACGGCACGAGCAGCTCGGCGGGATCGTCGACGCGGGGGTCGAGCCATCGCGCCCACGCTCCACGTGGGAGCACCAGCGGCATGCGGTCGTGGATCTCGGCGAGGCGGCCCTCGGCCGGGCTGGTGATGATCGAGCAGGTGGTGACCGTGTCGCCGTCGTGTCCGGGTGGGCTCCAGAACTCGTACAGCCCCGCGAAGGCAAGCAGGTGGCCATCGCTGGGGGTCATGTACATCGGCTGCTTGCGAGCTCCCTGCGGTGTTGCCGACGTGCGCCACTCATACCATCCGTCGGCCGGCACGAGGCAGCGCCGCCTGGCGTACGCCTTACGGAACGCCGGTTTGGCCGTGACACTCTCGATCCGCGCATTGATCATCCGCGCGGCGCCCCTGCGATCCTTGGCCCACGAGGGAACCAGGCCCCACGCGGCGATTCTCAGCTGCCGCGTGGCGTCGGCGGCGGGCGTCCCGTCGGCGTCGCGCAGTGGGCGGCTCACGACGATGCGGACCGCCTTGGTGGGTGCCACGTTGTAGTCGGGTTCGGGAGTCTGACCCAGCGTTGCGTCGACCGCGTCGAATTCGGCGACCATGTCCGCATCCGACCGCATCGACACATACCGCCCACACATGCGAATCACGCTACCCGGCAATATCGGGCGCATGCGCCGCGGCCGCGCGCCGACTCCCGCGCTCCTGCGGCAGACTGGCCGGGTGGAGTTGTGGGCGGCGCCGCGCGCCGACGGACCGGTCGCCGCAGACGTCGTGCTGCCCGGATCCAAGTCTCAGACCAACCGTGCCCTGATCCTCGCCGCCATTGCCGAGTCCCCGTCTCGGCTGCGCTCGGCGCTGTGGGCGCGAGACACCGAATTGATGGCCGGGGCGCTCACGGCCCTGGGCGCCCAGATCGAGCGCGACCGCCACGACCTCGTGGTGACGCCGGGGCGTTTGCGGGCGGCGTCGATCGATACCGGGCTCGCCGGGACCGTGATGCGCTTCGTACCGCCGATCGCGGCCCTCGCGGATGGACCCGTCCATTTCGATGGCGACGCCTACGCGCGTGAACGGCCGATGGCGACCTTGCTGAACGCGCTGCGACAGGTAGGGGTCGAGGTCGAGGACGCAGATCGTGGCCGGCTGCCCTTCACGCTCAACGCCCACCGCAGCGGCGGCACCGGCGGCGTGCGCGGCGGCACCGTCCGTATCGACGCCTCGGCGTCCTCGCAGTTCGTCTCCGGTCTGTTGCTGGCCGGCGCCCGCTACGACCAGGGGCTGCTGATCGTGCACGCTGGCGGTGCGGACTCGGTCCCCTCCGCGCCGCACATCGCGATGACGCTGGAGATGCTGCACGGAGCGGGGGTGCGCGCCGCGCAGGTCGAGCGCGGCGTGTGGCAGGTCGACGCCGGTGCCGTGCAGGGGCGAGAATGGCTCATCGAAGCGGACCTTTCGAACGCCGCGCCGTTCCTGGCGGCGGCGCTGGCCACCGGCGGCTGCGTGCACGTACCCGGCTGGCCCACCTCCACCACGCAGGCCGGCGACGCGTTGCGCGACCTGCTCGCGGCGATGGGCGCCACGGTGTCCCTGACGGACACCGGCCTGACGGTGACAGCAACCGGTGAGATCAGCGGCATCGACGTCGACCTGCATGACGTGGGCGAGCTGACCCCGACGATCGCGGCGCTGGCCGCACTGGCCGCCGGCCCCTCGACGCTGAGCGGGATCGGGCATCTGCGGGGCCACGAGACTGATCGGCTGGCCGCTCTCGCGACCGAGATCAACGGTCTCGGCGGCGACGTCGACCAGACCGCCGACGGGCTGGTGGTCCGGCCGCGCAAACTGCACGGCGGCCGGTGGCGGGCGTACGCCGATCACCGGATGGCCACGGCCGGGGCCGTCGTAGGGCTCGTTACTGATGGCGTCCTCGTGGACGACATCGGTTCGACGACGAAGACCCTGCCCGACTTTGCGGGCATGTGGACCAGGATGCTCGCGCGCTGATGCCGGGGGCACGCGAACGGGATGTCCGCAGGATGGACGAGGACGACGTGCCCTCGCGCGCCAACCCGCGCGGCTCTCGGCCACGCTCCAAGCAGCGACCCAAGCACATGGACGCGGCCGACGGCATGGTCGTCGCGGTGGACCGCGGGCGATACGGAGTTCTCGTCGGGGACATCGCGGTAACCGCGATGCGGGCCCGCGAACTGGGGCGCAAGGGCATCGCCGTCGGCGACCAGGTCAGCGTGGTCGGCGACCTCACCGGCGAGCCGGATGCCCTGGCGCGCGTTGTCCGCATCGCCGAGCGCACGACGGTGTTGCGACGGACGGCCGACGACGACGACCCGCTCGAACGGATCATCGTCGTCAACGCCGACCAGCTCGTCATCGTCACCGCTCTGGCGGACCCGGAACCCAGTTTCGGATTCATCGACCGCTGTCTGGTCGCGGCCCTCTCGGCGGGCCTGGAGCCCTTGCTGTGCCTGACCAAGTCCGACCTCGCCTCCCCCGAACAGACCTTGCAGCGCTACGCCCCGCTATCGGTGCCGGCCGTCATCACTCATCGGGGGGCTGCGCTTGACGAGCTGTTGGAGCGGTTGCGCGGGAACATGTCTGTGCTGGTCGGTCACTCGGGCGTGGGCAAGTCGACCTTGATCAACGCGCTGGTCCCCGACGCCCATCGTGCGATCGGAATCGTCAGCGCGGTCGGCAAGGGCCGCCACACCTCCTCGTCAGCGATCGCCCTGCCGTTGCCGGCTGGCTCGGGTTGGGTGATCGACACCCCGGGCGTCCGGTCGTTCGGCCTCGCACATGTCACGGCTGACGATCTGCTGTGGGCCTTTCCCGACCTCGAGGACGGCGCCAACCAGTGCCCGCCGGGGTGCGAACACCTCGACCCGGCCGCCGGATGCGTGCTCGACGAGTGGGTCGCTGCGGGCAACTCCACCCCGGACCGGCTGGCGGCATTTCGCCGCCTGCTAGCCTCCCGCCCGTCAGGCTCCGGAGCCGGGAGCGGTTCCGAGGGCGGCCCGGATTCGGCCATCGAGTCGGCCTAGCTCGTCGCGACGTCTCGCCACAGGTCGATGCCGCCTTCGACCGCATGGGCGTCGATCCGTTGGAGCTCCTGGGCGCTGAATTCGAGCTGGTCCAGGGCCGCGAGGTTCTGCTCGAGCTGTCGCACCGACGAGGCGCCGACCAACACCGAGCTGACCCTGGGATCGCGCGCTGCCCACGCGAGCGCCATCTGCGCCAGGGACTGGCCACGCTGGCCGGCGATGTCATGCAATGCGCGGATGTGGGCGACGTTCCGCGTAGAGAGCATGTCCGCCGACAGTGACGAGTTCTCCGCCATCCGGGAATCGGCGGGAACACCGTCTAGATAGCGGTCGGTCAGCATCCCCTGCGCCAGTGGCGAGAACACGATGCAGCCGGCGCCGAGGTCGGCGAGGGTATCCAGCAGCTCCACCTCGATCCAGCGATTGAGCATCGAGTACGACGGCTGATGGATCAGCAGCGGCGTGCCGAGCTCCCGCAGGATCGCTGCGGCCTGCGCGCTGCGCTGGGCCGAGTACGACGAGATGCCGGCGTAGAGGGCCCGTCCCGAGCGGACCGCGGTGTCGAGGGCGCCCATGGTCTCCTCGAGTGGCGTATCTGGATCGAATCGGTGGGAGTAGAAGACGTCGACGTAGTCCACGCCCATCCGCTTCAGCGACTGGTCGAGGCTGGCGAGCAGGTACTTGCGCGAGCCGTACTCCCCGTACGGGCCGGGCCACATATCCCAGCCGGCCTTCGTCGAGAGGAAGAGTTCGTCACGGTACGGGCCGAAATCTTGCTTCATCACCTGCCCGAAGTTCTGCTCGGCCGAGCCGTACGGCGGCCCGTAGTTGTTGGCCAGGTCGAAGTGACACACGCCCAGATCGAACGCCCTGCGCAGAATCTCGCGCTGTGTCTCCAGCGCGCGGTCTGACCCGAAGTTGTGCCACAACCCGAGTGAGACAAGCGGCAGCTTGACGCCGCTGCGCCCGACTCGCCGGTAGACCATCGATTCGTACCTGTGCGCGGCGGCCACATATGTCACCCGCCCAGCGTAGGGACCCACACGACCACCCCGAGAATCTGGCCGATTAAGGCGCTATGGGCTATATAGTCCCGTGATGCCGATCACATGATCGGATCGCCCTGCGTCCCAAGGAGGCTGCAATGACCCCCGAACACCTCGGTGCTCCTGGTCCACGGTTGCCGGTCCGCGTGCAGGTCACGGCCGGCGTGTTGCTTGCGATCCCGATCATCGCCCTGGCGATCGTGCCCGTGTACGCCAAGGACGGCCCGCGGCTGTGGGGATTCCCGTTCTTCTACTGGTATCAGTTCCTGTGGGTGTTCCTCGCCTCCGCCTTCACCTTCACGGCCTATGTGATCATCGCGCGGGCGCGGCGATCGGCGCACTCCCGATGAGCGCGTTCGCCTCCGCACCCGCCGCGCACGGCATCCACGCCGTCGAGCTCGCCATCGTCGTCTTCTTCTTCGTCGTCGTCAGTGCCGCCGGCTTTCGCGCGACCCACTTCCGGCGCGCCGAGTCCATGCAAAGCCTGGACCAGTGGGGCCTCGGCGGGCGCGGATTCGGCAGCGTCGTCACGTGGTTCCTGCTCGGAGGCGACCTCTACACCGCTTACACGTTCGTCGCAGTGCCGGCGGCGATGTTCGCCACCGGTGCAGTGAACGGCTTCTTCGCGGTGCCGTACACGATCGTGGTGTATCCCATCATCTTCATCTTCATGCCGCGGCTGTGGAGCGTTTCGCACCGGCACGGTTACGTGACGCCGGCCGACTTCATCCGCGGGCGTTACGACAGCCGGGGGCTGGCCCTCGCGGTGGCGGTCACCGGGATCATCGCCACGATGCCTTACATCGCCTTGCAACTGGTGGGGATCCAGGCCGTCCTGGACACCATGGGACTGGGTGGCACGGGCAACTGGCTGGTGCGCGACCTGCCATTGATCATCGCCTTCGCGGTCCTCGCGGCCTATACCTACTCCTCTGGACTCCGCGCGCCCGCGCTCATCGCCTTCGTGAAGGACGGGTTGATCTACCTCGTCATCATCGTGGCGGTCGTCTACATCGGGGTGAAGATCGGCTTCGGCGGGATGTTCGACGCCGCGCACGCCAAGACCGCCAAGACGAAGGGGGCCACGTTCATCCCGAACAGCTCGACCTACTGGGCCTATGGCACGCTCGCGTTCGGTTCGGCGCTCGCGCTGTTCATGTATCCGCACTCGGTGACCGCGGTTCTGGCGGGCAGGAGCCGCAACGTGATCCGGCGCAACGCATCGGTGCTGCCGACGTATTCGCTGATGCTCGGCATGTTGGCGCTACTCGGCTTCGCTGCGATCTACAAGAGGACGAGCGTGATCGGCCGCGACGGCAAGCCCAACGCCCAGCTGGTCGTCCCGCACTTCTTCGACCAGGTCTTCCCCAGCTGGTTCGCCGGCATCGCGTTCGCCGCCATCGCGATCGGGGCGCTGGTGCCTGCGGCGATTATGTCGATCGCCGCGGCGAACCTGTTCACCCGCAACGTCTACCGCGAATTCCTCGTGCCCGACGCGTCTGCGGCACAGGAGGCGAAGGTCGCGAAGCTCACCTCGCTGGTGGTCAAGTTCGGCGCGCTCATCTTCGTCCTCAGCATGGACAGGCAGAATGCGATCAACCTGCAACTGCTCGGCGGCGTCTGGATCCTGCAGACCATTCTCTCGATCGTGGCCGGCCTGTATACGCGCTGGTTCCACCGCTGGGCGCTACTGCTCGGCTGGGCAGCGGCGATGATCTACGGCACCGTGGTGGCCTACCACCAGCCATCTGCGGCGACCAAGCACTTCGGCAGCTCGCTGGCCTACTTCCCCTGGACGCATACCAAGGTGTACGTCGCCGTCACGGCATTGCTGGTCAACGTGGTGGTCGCGGTGGTTGCGACCATGGTGATGCACCTGCTCAACGCACCCGCGGGCACCGACCAGACCGAGCCCGGGGACTACTACTCCGACGCGCCGTCCGCCGAGGCCTCGAGCGTGCAGAACCAGATCGTGACCGGCGATGCCGCCCCTTGAGTTCTGGGCGGCAATGCCTCTCGTCGGCAGTTCGGAGGACACAACACGGCCAGGTCGGTCTGCGCAAAGTCCTGCCAAGTGACGCCCTTGCTGCTGTCGTCCGTGTCAGCGACGGGGTTGGCGCGCGAGCCACCCACCCAGCACACCGACCGCGCCCGCGATGATCTCGCCATCGCCGGCAAAGCACATGCGAATGAACTTGCCACCGTCCACGGGATCGAAATCGACTCCTGGCGCAACTGCGACCCCAGTCTCGTCCAACAGCCGGGCGCACCAGCCGAGCGAGTCAGCAGTCCACTCCGACACATCCGCATAGATGTAGAACGCCCCGTCCGCAGGCGCGATCTCGGTGATCCCGATCGCGGGCAGCCTGTCCAGTAACAAATTCCGGTTGGCCTGATATCGAGCGACGTTGGCGTCGAGTTCGTCGTAGGAGTCGAATGCAGCCACCGCCCCGAGCTGGGACAGCACCGGCGGGCAGATCGTGAAGTTGCCGGCCAGCCGGTCGACGGGGTCACGAAGTTCGTCGGGCACCAGTAGCCAGCCGATCCTCCAGCCCGTCATCGAGAAGTACTTCGAGAAATATTTCTGGCACAATCTACGAATGACCCGGACCGGCGCGCGTGCTGCCCTATACCTCCGGATCTCAAAGGTCCCCAGCGGCAGTCTGACAGCAACGCTGCATGAGGGTGAGATCTCCTACAGCGTTGAAGATCAAGAGGTCAGATGCCGGGCTTTGTGCGACGCCGAAGGTTACGAAATCGTGTCAGTGTTCTACGACGACGGGATCAGCGCATACCGCAGCTTGAAGGACCGGCCCGGCTACGACGACCTAACCACTGCCGTGACAGCAGGGAAGTTCGATGTTCTCGTCTTCGACCGTCAGGACCGACTGGCCCGCGACAAGTTCGAGACAATGCAATTCATGGTCATTTGCGGCCGGGCAGGCATCGTCTGGCACTCAGTCACCGAGGGCTTGATTGACCTCAGCGAATCGATGCAGATGCTCTTCGCAGTGTTCCGAGGAGCAGATGCCGAAAGCTACTCCCGCAAAATCAGCGAGAACGCCCGGCGAGCGAACGCAGCAAAGCGAGACAAGGGCCTGCCAGGAGCCGGTCAGCGACCTTTCGGCTACAAGCAGGACAAGATTGAGGTTGAGCCCAAGGAGGCTCGACTCATCGAGCGCGGTACCCAGATGGCATTGCGGGGCCGTTCGAAAACCGAAGTCGCAAGAATGTTCCGGGAGTCGGGGATTCAGACAGTTCGAGGAAACCAATGGACACCGCCGTCAGTGGTCGCGCTACTAAAACGATGGCGGAATGCGGGGTACGTAGAACACAACGGCGAGCCACACGGGGTCGCCGTCTGGAATCCGATTGTGTCGCTCGATGAGGTGAAGCAGGTTCGGGCGATCTTCGCCGCACCGAAGGTCCCCGGCAGATGGAAGACGCCTACGAACCTTCTTAGTGGGATCATCCACTGCCAGTGTGGTTTGACGATGGTGACTAGCTCCGACTCCGACGGCAGCCTTTATAGGTGTCGGACCTACCTGACGGCTGGAAAGGGCAACGCCAGAGGACACGTTT
>JALYIS010000088.1 GCA_030775705.1 Actinomycetota bacterium | reverse complement strand
AAGCGGCTCGTGGAAGGTGACGTCGAGTCCGTCGGCAACCGGAATCTGCTGCCCAATCATTCGCTCGGGTGAGGCCGCGTAGTACGCCGTGACGTCGCGCGCGTTGCCCGCCTCCCAGCGTGCGTTGCCGATCGTGTGCCCGGAGTTGACCACCTCGAGCTGGGCAAGGTTCTCCAGGTCCGCGTCGATCGCCTCCGCGAACCGGCGCAGCAGCCGGGCACGGTCGCCCGGGCTCACGGCTCGCCATCCCCCGAACGCGGCCCGCGCCCGAGCGATTGCCTCGTCGGTGGCCTGCACATCGAACATCTCGACCGACGTCACCACGCACTCGGTCGCCGGATTGATCACGTCAAAAGTCGTCATGGGCTCAGAACCGCTCGAAGTTTCGGACCCGTTCCCAATCGGTGACCGCTGCGTCGAACGCTGAGAGCTCGACCCGCGCTGTGTTCGCATAGTGATCGACGACGTCGTCTCCGAATGCCGAACGGGCGATCGGGCTGCTCCGCCACAGCTCGGCGGCTTCGCGCAGCGTGGCGGGCACTCGAGGAGCATCGCTGGCATAGGCATTGCCGCCGAAGGGCGCAACTGGGTCCAAGCGGTTGTCGACCCCGTGCAACCCGGCAGCGATCATGGCCGCCACCGCCAGGTAGGGATTCACGTCTCCCCCGGGGACGCGGTTCTCGAAGCGCAGGCTGGACCCGTGGCCTACCGCGCGAATCGCGCAGGTGCGGTTGTCGACCCCCCACATGACGGCGGTGGGCGCGAACGAGCCCGGTTGGTACCGCTTGTAGGAATTGATGTTGGGCGCGAACAGATAGCTCAACTCCCGCAGCCCGGCAATCTGTCCGGCGACGAAGTGCTCGAAAACCTCGGACACGCCGCCGGCGTGCTCGCCGGCGAACACCGGTTCGCCATCGGGCGTCCGCAGCGAAAGATGGATGTGACAGCTGTTCCCCTCTCGCTCATTGAACTTCGCCATGAATGTCAGCGCGGACCCGTGCTGTGCAGCGATCTCCTTCGCACCCGTCTTGTAGATCACGTGGTTGTCGCAGGTGGTGAGCGCCTCGTCGTACTTGAAGGCGATCTCATGCTGGCCGAGATTGCACTCGCCCTTCGCCGATTCGACCTGCATGCCGGCATCGCGCATGCCGAGCCGAATCGCACGAAGCAGTGGTTCGACGCGGCTGGTACCGAGTATCGAATAGTCGACGTTGTACTGGTTGGCCGGGACCAGGCCCCGGTACTGCTTCTCCCAAGCCTGCTCGTAGCTGTCCTCGAACAGGATGAACTCGAGTTCCGTCCCCACGAAGGCGAGCCAGCCTCGCTCGGCCAGGCGCTCGACCTGGCGGCGCAGGATCTGGCGTGGCGATTCGACAACCGGCGCGCCGTCGAGCCAGGTCACGTCTGCCAGGACAAGCGCGGACCCAGGCATCCACGGCACCCGTCGAAGAGTGTCCAGGTCCGGCGCCATGACGAAGTCGCCGTAGCCACGCTCCCACGAGGAGATGTGGTAGCCGTCGACAGTGTTCATCTCGACATCCACGGCGAGCAGATAGTTACAACCCTCAGTGCCCGGACCGAGCACATCGTTGAGGAAGTGGGTGGCGTCGATCCTCTTTCCCTGCAGCCGGCCTTGCAGGTCGGTGATCGCAACGATGACGGTGTCGAGGGCATCGACCGCCACCTGTGCCTTCAGGTTCTCGAGGCTCAGGCTCGGTGTGCGCATCTCGGCTGCCTTTCGAATAAGGTCTCGCGACCATACCTTCTCTGAGGGGCGACGGATAGCCGTTGCGCCTCAGCTCAGGAATCCGCGCAAGAGCGCCGCGGTCCCGTCGACATGTTCCTCCATCTCGCTGCGCGCCCGAGCCGATTGGCCGCCCAAGATCGCCTCAACGATGGCCGCGTGTTGAAGGTTCGAGTGCGCGATGTTAGCTGCGATCACCGGGATGGCGCGCAGCAGCTCGTCCAGGCGCATCTGCACGTCGGCGACCACCGCGGTCACCGAGGCACTGCCGCCGAGGGCGGCGATCGCCAGGTGCAGGCGTGAGTCGGCAAGACGCCGCGACCCCGGCTCGCAGTTTGTCGCGTCCGCGAGGTAGCGCAGCAGCGAGGCTCGATCGACGGCGGTGAGCGTTCGCGTCGCGGCCAAGCCGGCCGCGCCCGGTTCCACCACGCGCCGCAGGGCAAGCGCGTCATCGAGCGCGTGCCCCAGTGATGCGCTGATCTGACCTGCCGGGCGTGGCCTCTGGATCTTCGGAGACATGACGAATGTGCCTCCGCCGCGGCCCCGGCGCGATTCGACGAGCCCCGCGTCACGCAGCGCCTTGATCGCTTCGCGCAGCGTGACCCGGCTGACCCCGAAGGTGTCTGCCAGCTCCCGCTCGGGGGGCAGGCGGGCGCCGTCAACGAGCACTCCGAGCCGAATGCTCTGGGCCAGCCGCTCAACGGTCACTTCGAACGCGTTGCGGACCGGCACCGGCGAGAAGACGGTGCGTGCCCACAGTGCCTCGACGTTGCCCGTCGCCATCACGAGCGCCCTTGGGCCGGTGCCAGCTGACGGTCATCGCGCCGGCTGACGCAGGCTCGGATGAAACCCGAGAAGAGCTCGGCGCCATCTGCGCCCGGCGCAGCCTTCGCGACCTCCGGGTGCCACTGGACGCCGACCACCCACTGCCTGCGGGTGTGCTCGACGGATTCAACTGTCCCGTCGAGGCTCCAGCCGGTCGCTTGCAGGTCGTCACCCAGCCTGTCGAGCCCCTGGTGGTGGTAGGTCGCCACCTCGCAGCTTGCACCAAGCAGTGAACCGATCCGGGACGTCGATGACAATTCGACTAGATGCCTGCCATGGACCCCCTTGGTCGGGCAGTGTCCGTCATGTCCGACCGAATCGGGAAGGTGCTGCAGCAGAGTGCCGCCCAGCGCCACGTTCAGCACCTGCATCCCACGGCAGATCGCTAGGACCGGCAAGTCACGCAGAATCGCCGCGTGGGCCAACGCAAGTTCCCAGCCGTCACGGTCCGGGCGCGCTGGACCGGTCCGTGGGTCGCGGTCGGCGTGATATCGCTGCGGGTCGACATCGGCGCCGCCGCACAGCACTAAACCGTGCATAGCGTGCAGAGCCTCATCGGCGGCTGCGTCAAGATCGGCGAAGCAGGCCGGCGGCAGCAGGACCGCAATGGCCCCGGCAGCCACGATAGCGTCCGCGTAGCTCACCGGCAGCAGATCCGCCGGTTCGTGCCATACCGCCCAGGCAGCCGGCTCGCGATAAGTCGTGAGTCCGATGAGCGGGGAGCGGGCGGGTGTCACGGTGGGAATGGTACGGCTGTCAGTCCATCTATGGCAGCAACGGAGTCGCCGTCACGGTGCCGACATGCCATTCGCCGAACAGGTCGACCTCGACATCGGCGCCGATCGGCGCCGAGTCGAGGGGCAGGTACGCGTAGGCGATCGAGGCGTTCGTGGAGTATCCGATGCCGCCTGAGGTCACCCTGCCGACGACGGTGTTAGCCACGCGCACCGGCTCGCTGCCCAATACCGCAACCGTGGGATCCGCCAGCACGATCGTGCGCAGGCGGCGGGACACGCCGACCTCTTGGACGCGTCTCAGGGCCGCAGCACCCTCGAAGCCACCGGGTTTATCGATCTTCACGCAGAATCCTAGGCCGGCCTCGTAAGGGTTGGTCTCGGCGGTGAGGTCAGTGCCCCAGACGCGGTACCCCTTCTCCAGACGCAGACTGTCGATCGCCCGATACCCACCGGCTACCAGCCCGTACTGGCGACCGGCATTCCAGACCTCGCGCCACAGCCCGGCCGCGTACTCACTCGAGGGATATAGCTCCCAGCCCTGCTCCCCGACGAAGCTGACCCGAAGCGCCCGCAGCGGCACATCGGCGACGGTGATCTCCTGCGAGGTCAGGAACGCAAACGCATCGTCACTGAGATCGGTAGGCGTGAGCCCGGACAGGATGTCCCCCGCGCGGGGGCCCCAGAGAGCGAAGCAGGCGTACTTCCCGGTGACATCGGTGATGTGCACCCCCGCACCGCGGCGCAGGTTCCCAGCTGCCTGTCGGCGGCCGGCCTGTCGGCGTAACCAGGAGATGTCGCGCGATCCGCACGAGGTTCCGGTGACGATCAGGAACGAGTCCTCAGCTGTCCGGGTGACGGTGAAATCGGCCTCGACCCCGCCTTGGCGATTGAGCGCCTGGGTGTAGGTGACCCCGCCGACCTCACGGGCGACCTCGTTGTCGCAGGTCCACTCGAGCAGGTCCACGGCCCCCGGTCCGCGGACTTCGATCTTGGCGAACGACGATTCGTCGAAGAGTCCCGCCGCGGTTCGCGTGCCCCGGTGTTCAGCCGCGATCGCCGGCGACCAGTACTGGCCGGCCCAACCTCCGGGTCGGCCCGGCGCGTCCCGCGCTTGGGAACGGGGCGCGTTCGACTCGTACCAGTCCACCCGCTCCCACCCCGCCTTTTCACCGAACTGGGCGCCGCGTTCGGCGTGCCACGCGTAGACGGGAGACACGCGCAGCGGCCGCCCCGACATCGCCTGCCGACCGGGGAACGGTATGTCGTAGTACCTTTGGTAAGTCTCCACAGTCCGTGCCAGGGTGTGTCCCGGCGATCGGTACTGGCTGCCGAATCGGTTGATGTTCATGTGCGAGACATCGAAACTGGGCTCGCCCGCAACGATCCATTCCGCCATCACCCGGCCGATGCCGCCCGCGCCCGCGACGCCGTGCGCGCAGAACCCGGCGGCCACGTACAGCCCGGCGACCTCCGTCTCACCCAGACAGAATTCATTGTCCGGCGTGAACGCCTCAGGTCCGTTGATGATCTTTCGAATGCCGACAGTGGCCATGGCGGCTACTCGGTGCGCAGCGTTCGCCGCAAGCTCCTCCATCCGGCTCCAGTCCTCAGGCAGCAGGCGGCCGTTGAAATCGCTGGGGATCGCATCGAAGGTAGTCCGGGTCGAGGTCCAGGGCGCGGGCGTCCGCTCGTAGCCGCCCATCACCAGGGCGTCGACCTCCTGGCGGAAGTACACGAGATGGTCCGGATCCCGCAGCGTCGGCAGTGGGTCCGCGCCACGGGTGAGCAGTGGCTCGGTGATGACGTACTGGTGCGACATGGGGACCACCGGAATTCGCACGCCTGCCATCCGGCCGATTTCGGCGGCGAACATGCCACCACAATTGACGACGACCTCGCAGTCGACATTGCCTCGATCCGTGCGCACAGAGCGGACCCGGCTGCCGATCACCGCCATCGACAGCACCCGCGTGCGTTCGGCAATCCTCACTCCGGAAGCCCTCGCGAGACTGGCGAGGGCGTAGCACAGCTGAGACGGGTCCAGGTAACCGTCGGAGGCGAGGTAAGCGGCGCCGACCACGCCCTCTGTGCTGATCAAGGGGAACATTTGCTTGGCCTCGGTCGGAGAGATCTCGTGCAGTGCAAGGCCGTACGTCCGCGCCCAACTGATCTGGCGGCGGATCTCCTCCATTCGCTGCGGGCTCGACGCCAGCTTGATGCCGCCACTCTCCGTCCAGCCCACCTGGTGCTCGCCCTGGGCGAGCTTGCGGTATAGCTCGACCGAATACATGTTCATTCTGGTCAGGGTGGGGTCGGCCCGAAGCTGCCCTACCAGCCCCGCGGAATGAAACGTCGACCCACTGGTCAGCTCGGCGCGCTCGAGGATCAGCACGTCGGTCTCGCCGAGTTCGGCCAGGTGATAGGCGAGACTCGCCGCGCCGACCCCGCCGCCGACGATGACGACGCGCGCAGCTGCGGGGAGATCACGCTCGGTTGCCACGGCTGCCCATCATGCTGTGGCGCACGCCAGCGGACAAGCGCCGTCATCGCTCGACACGAAGAAAAGGTACGGGGGGTAGACCGTTAGCCCCTGTCGGGCCTACCATCCCGACACTGCGCCAACGGCGTGCCGGGCGCGGATGCATCGGTCCGGCGATCGGAAGGAGGACGTGTGACCGCACAGCCGGCATGCGCATCCGCCCCCGTGCGCCGACCTGTAGAGGAGGCGGACGCGCAGATTCTGGAGCGGATGCTGGCTCGCCTTCCCGGTTTCGCGGGTACCGCCTGGTCGGTCGAGCCGCTCCTCGGCGGGCTCACCAACCGGACCTATAAGGCGAGCCCCCCTGCCGCCGAGCCGGTGGTGGTGCGTATCTCGACCGGCCAGTCCGAGCTGCTCTCGATCGATCGTGTCGCCGAGTGCCACAACACACGAGCAGCGGCCCGCGCAGGTGCCGCACCCGCGGTGCTCGCCTGCCACCCACACGAAGGGGTTTCGGTCGTCGCATGGGTGTCGGGGCGAACGCTTTGCGCTGCCGACCTCGACGACAGCAGGCTACTCACTGCTATCGCGGCCATGTGCCGCGCGCTGCACGCCGGCCCACGCTTCATCGGCGAGTTCGACATGTTCGCCATCCAGCGTCGGTACCTGGGCGTCGTCGGCAAGCACGGCTTTCGCCTGCCGGCGGACTATCTCGACTTCATGCCGGCGGTGGACCAGATCCGACAGGCCCTATCTCGCCACCCGAACCCGACGGTGCCGTGCCACAACGACCTGCTGGCCGCGAACATCATGGACGACGGCAGCCGCCTGTGGCTCATCGACTACGAGTACGCGGGGAACAACGATCCGTGCTTCGAACTGGGGAACCTGTGGAGCGAGTCGGACCTCGACCTCGTTGCCCTGGAGCACCTGGTCGACTCCTACTTCGGTCACCACTGCGCGGCCCAGCTCGCGCGGGCCCGGCTGCTGGCTTTGATGTCCAAGTACGGCTGGACGCTGTGGGCCTCGATCCAGGACGCGATGAGCGAGGTCGACTTCGACTTCTGGGGCTGGGGCATGGAGAAGTACGAGCGGGCCCAGGCCGAATTCCGAGGACCACAATTTGCCCGTCTGATCGAAGATGCTCAGCAACCCAACCAATGATGAGGGAGCACGCGAGTGGCTGACACCGTCGTACTGAGTGAGGACGAGAAGCGCCTTGCCGAAATGGGGTACAAGCAGGAGCTCAACCGGTCGTGGTCCGGGTTCTCGAACTTCGCGATCTCGTTCTCGATCATTTCGATCCTGGCCGGCTGCTTCACCAGCTTTGGCCTTGGCTGGAACAACGGCGGCTCGGCGGCAATCGCCTGGGGCTGGCCCATCATCTCGGTGTTCATCCTCGTCATCGGCCTGTGCATGTCGGAGCTGGTCTCGGCGTTCCCCACGTCGGGTGGCATCTACTGGTGGGCGTCGAAACTGGGTGGTCCCAAGGCGGGTTACTACACCGGGTGGCTCAACCTGATCGGACTGCTCGCGATCGTCGCGTCCGTCGGCTACGGCTGCGCCACGTTCTTCGATGCCACGGTCGGCGAGTTCAGCTCAAACTGGGCGAGCCACTACTCGCTCACCCGTGTGTTCGTCGAGTTCATGATCATCCTTCTGCTGGCTTCCTTGATCAATATCTTTTCCAGCCAGCTCTTGGCAATCCTCAACAACGTCTCGGTGTGGTGGCATGTCGCGGGCGCGGCGGCCGTCGTGCTGATCCTGATCTTCGGCCTGAAGGCGGGCGCTCACCACGCCAGTACCTCCCAGGTCTTCACCTCCACCGCCAACAACACAGGCTTCTTCTCCGGCCACAGCGGCGGGTTCGGCTTCATCCTCTATGTGCTGCCGCTGTCGGCCATCCTTACCCAATACACGATCACTGGTTATGACGCCTCGGCCCACCTGTCGGAAGAGACGCGCAGCGCGGCGAACTCCGCGGCTAAAGGCATCTGGCGTTCGATCTTCTACTCGGCGATCGGTGGGTGGATCCTCCTACTCGCGTTCTGTTTCGCCGTACAGGACAAGAACGGCGTCACCGCTGGCGGCGGTGCGGTCACGGCGATCTTCAATCAGGCGCTCACTCCGCACACGGCGGGCGTGGTGCTGTTCATCTCCTCGGCCGGCCAGTTCTTCTGCACGGTCGCCTGTATGACGAGCACTACCCGGATGCTGTTCGCATTCAGCCGCGACGGTGCGGTTCCCGGCGGTCAGTACTGGTCGAAGTTGAGCGCGAACAAGGTCCCGGTGTACGGCGTGCTGATCTCGGCCCTGATCGCGATCGCGCTGACACTGCCCGCACTGGTGAAGGTTGACATCGGCGGGGCGCCGGTGCCGGTGGCGTTCTTCGCTGTCGTCTCGATCGGCGTCATTGGCCTCTACGTCGCCTTCGCAATCCCGATCTTCCTGCGTTGGAAGGCGGGCAGCTCATTCACACCGGGTAACTGGACGCTCGGCGCGCGCTACCGATGGATGTCTCTGGTCGCGGTGGGCGAGATCGTGGTCACCTCGATCGTCGCACTGCTGCCGACTTCGACGGGCGGTGCGCCCTGGTATCCGGGCTTCGCCTGGAAGTACGTCAACTACACGGTGCTAGTGGTTCCTGGGGCGCTGCTGATTCTCTGGATCTACTGGCACCTGTCCGTGAAGAACTGGTTCAAGGGCCCGAAGACGACTGTCGACCTCCCTGTGGGGGTGTCCTCGGCTGATGAGATCGGGCTGGAGCATCACGGCAGGAGTGCCCACGGCGGCGCGCCGACCAGCTAGCCGCTCACCAGTCGGTCGCCTCCTCAAGGTCCTTCATCGACACCGGGGCCCGACCTACTGGCTGGGTCGGGCGCTTGGTGATTGCTGTGACTGGTTGCAGGGCGCGGACCGTTGGTTGCCCCTGGTGCACCTGCACGGCGTCACCGCAGTCCCAGATCTCCACGACGTCATCCGGACCACCGACCAGCTCATAGGTGGCGTTCTCGCCCGTGACGGTGACTCGCAGCCGGGCTTCGCGCCAGCGCAGCCGGAAGCACACCGACGTCCACCCCGGCGGCAGTTGCGGGCGGAAGGACAGTTTGCCGCCGTGGTCGCGCATGCCGCCGAACCCAGCGACGATGGCGAGCCAGGTTCCGGCCAGCGAGGCGATGTGCACCCCGTCTTTGGTGTTGTGCTCCAAGTCGTGCAGATCCATCAAGGCGGCTTCGGCGAGGTAGTCCGCAGCCAGGTCCAGGTGCCCTACCTCAGCGGCGACGATGGACTGACTGCACGCCGACAGCGAGGAGTCGCGGATCGTGAGGGGCTCGTAGTAGGCGAAGGCGCGGGCCCTCTCCTCGAAGGTGAACGCATCCCCGCACCAGTGCAGCGCCAGGACTAGGTCGGCCTGTTTGACCACTTGTTTGCGGTAGATATCGAAATAGGGGGCGTGCAGCAGCAGCGGGTACCCGTCGGCTGCCGCGGTCGCCTCGAAGTCCCAGACGTCGTGGTCGGTGAAGTCCTTGTCCTGGGTGTGGACCTGCTTCTGTTCGTCGAAGGGCACTGCGACTACCGCGGCAGCCGCTCGCCAGGAGGCGATCTCGTCCTCGTCGACTGCCAGTGCCTGCGCTTGGGCGGACCAGCGCTCGGCTGCCGCTGCCGCGCCGGCGAGGTTCGCGCGAGCCATCAGGTTCGTATAGATGTTGTCGTCGACGATGGCGCTGTACTCGTCCGGGCCGGTGACGCCGTCGATGTGGAAGCAGCCGTCGCTGCCGTGGTAACCCAGCGCTATCCACAGGCGGGCGGTCTCTACGAGTATCGGCAGGCCGTACTCCCGCTCGAAATCCAGGTCGCCGGTCCAGTTCACATAGCGCAGCACCGCCACCGCGATATCGGCATTGACATGGAAGGCCGCGGCCCCTGCAGGCCAGTAACCCGAGCACTCCTGCCCACGGATCGTGCGCCAGGGGAACGCAGCCCCGCGCAGCGTCATCGTCGTGGCGCGCTCGCGGGCCATGTCGAGTGTGGAGAATCGCCACTTCAGCGGGTCCACAGCCGAATGCGGTGCCACCGCGGTCAGCACCGGAAGGACGAAGCATTCGGTGTCCCAAAAGGCGTGACCGTCGTAACCAGGCCCGGTCAGGCCCTTTGCCGCGATGGCTCGCTGTTCAGCGCGGGCGGCCGCCTGATACGTGTGGAACAGCGCGAATCTCACCGCCTGCTGCACAACCGGATCGCCCTCGATCTCGACGTCTGCGCCGTCCCAGAACAGGTCCAGAGCCTTGCGCTGCTCCTCCAGGATGGAGTCCCATCCCGCGAAGAGGGCCGCGGTGAGGGCCGCGTCGACCTGATCCCGCAGCGCAGGAACCGAGCGCTGGCTGGACCAGCCGTAGGACACGTACTTGGTGAAGGCCAACTTCTCCCCCACCTGCAGGACGGTGCCGGCGGTCACCCGCGCCCAGTCGTCGTGAACCACCAGGCGGGCATTCTTGCCGATCTCCGGATCGAACACGTGATCCATCGCCGCAGCCATCTGCAGCTTGCTCGCGCGCGTGCGGTGGATGAGCCACGCACGGGTGTCATGGCCGTCGTGCTCGACGGTCTCGAGAGGGGAAGCCATGATGGCCGCGACCCGTGGATCGTTGGACTGAACGGGGACATGCTCGTTGGCCACGAGCTCGGACTGGACGACAACCCTGGCCGGTTGCCCGATCGCCTCGACCTCGTAGTGAATGGCGACGATCGAGCGCTGCGTGAGCGACACCATGCGGGTCGTACGCAGCTTGATCTGCTGGCCCGACGGGGACTGCCACTGCACCTCGCGGTGCAGCACGCCGGCCCGGAAGTCGAGTCTGCGTTCGTGGCTGATCACCTCGCCGTAGCGCAAATCCAGGGGCTCGTCGTCGACGAGCAAGCGGATTAGCTTGCCGTCGATCACATTGACGATCGTCTGACCTGTCTCCGGGAAGCCATAGCCCGCCTCCGCGTAGGGCAGCGGGCGCGTCTCGTAGAACGAGTTGAGGTAGGTCCCCGGCAAGCCGTAAGGATCGCCTTCGTCGAGGTTGCCGCGCAGCCCGATATGACCGTTCGACAGGGCGAACAAGGACTCAGACTGGGCCAGCGCTCCGAGGTCCAGGCCCACCTCGCGGACCTGCCACGGCTCGACCGGGAACCGCTCGCTGCGGGTCACAGGAGGTCCCCCAGATCGGGCACCACGACGTCGGCGCCGTGACTGTGCAAGTCCTCGGCGTGTTCAGCGTCCAGCCGGTTGACGCCGATGACGATCCCGAACGCGCCCGCTCTGCCGGCTTGGACGCCCGAGGTCGCATCCTCGAACACCGCGGCATGCGCCGGGGCCACTTCGACCAGTTGTGCCCCGGCGAGGAAGGCGTCCGGCGCGGGCTTGCCTGGCAGGTGACGCTCGGCGAGGGTGTTGCCGTCGATTCGGCCCTCGATCAAGTCCTCCAGGCCGGTCACCTTCAGCACCTGGGCTGTGTTGGCGCTGGATGAGACGACGACCCGCCGCAGCCCGGCCTCGCGCGCTGCCTCGAGATAGCGCCGCGAGCCTTCATAGACCCGCACTCCGTCGGCGGCAATGCGCTCGAGCAACAGGACATTCTTGTGATTGCCCACGCCCTGAACGGTCTGCTGATCCGGCGGATCGGCCGGACTTCCCTCAGCAAGGACGATCTTGCGGGAGGCCAGGAAGTCGCGCACTCCGTCGGCGCGCGGCTTGCCGTCGACGTAGGCCGCGTAGTCGTGATCGGTGAACGGCGGCTGATTGTGCTCGGCCAGCAGTTCGTCGAAGGTCAGTTTCCACGCTCGGCGGTGCACGGAAGCAGTGTCGGTGAGCACGCCGTCGAGGTCGAACAAACACGCCGTGATGTCATCGGGCAGACCCAGCATGCGACAAGCATGCCCCACAGGTTGATCCAGTGAATCGGGGTGGGCGTAAGTTTCGCGCGTGAACCAGAACAGCACAACTGGGCTCGACCAGTTTCTCGGCATTCGTCAGCGGGTTGTCACCGCGGACAAGGTGATCCTTGAGTGGGAGGTGCAGCCCGAGCATCTGCAGCCGTACGGCATCGTGCATGGCGGGATGTACTGCACTGCCGTGGAGTCTGCTGCCAGCATCGGCGCGGCCACATGGCTCGGGGACCGTGGAAATGTCGTGGGCGTGAGCAATCACACCGACTTTCTGCGTGGCGTCGGCACCGGAAGCATGACGGCCACGGCATCGCCGATCCACCGTGGCCGGAGCTCGCAGTTGTGGCTCGTGGAGGTGCGCGACGAGCAGGCGCGACTGGTGGCACGCGGGCAGGTGCGGCTGCAGAACCTCACCCCGCAGAGTTGACGACGCTCACCATCGCCCCTCCGGCCCGAGGCAAGTAGGGTCCGCAGCAGAGCACGCCGACGAAGGGTCCGTCCATGTCTGATGCCCCAGTACTCGAGCACGCAGTACTCACGGTTCCCGGCGGTGATCCGCTGGAGCTTCCGATCGCCGCGGCCAGTCAGGGATCGGCCGGCACGGACATCAGCAAGATGCTGTCCAAAACCGGATTGGTCACCTACGACCCCGGCTTCGGCAACACGGCATCGTGCACGTCGGCTATCACCTATATCGACGGCGACGCGGGCATCCTGCGTTACCGCGGCTATCCGATCGACGAACTCGCAACCGGGTCGACATTCTTGGAGGTGAGTTACCTGCTCATCTATGGTGAGCTGCCCGCACAGGCAGAGCTCGACGCGTTCGAGGGCCTCATCCGCCGGCACACCCTGCTCCACGAGGATCTCAGACGGTTCTTCGACGGGTTCCCCCGCGACGCACACCCCATGCCGGTTCTCTCTTCAGCGGTCTCTGCGTTGTCCACCTTCTATCAGGACTCATTGAATCCGTTCGACCAGGATCAGGTCGAGCTCTCCACCGTCCGGCTGCTCGCCAAGCTCCCGACGATTGCTGCCTACGCCTACAAGAAGTCGGTCGGGCAGCCGTTCCTGTATCCCGACAACTCGCTGAATATGGTGGAGAACTTCCTGCGCATGACCTTCGGCAACCCCGCAGAGGACTACGAGCAGAACCCAGTGCTGGTCCGCGCCCTCGATCTGCTGTTCATCCTGCATGCCGATCACGAGCAGAACTGCTCGACCTCCACGGTGCGGCTGGTCGGCTCCTCCGAGGCCAACCTCTTCGCATCGGTGTCGGCGGGGATCAACGCGCTCTTCGGACCTTTACACGGCGGTGCCAATCAGTCTGTGCTGGAGATGTTGGAAGAGATCAAGGGCGACGGCGGCGACGTCTCCCAGTTCGTGGAGCGGGTCAAGAACAAGGAAGACGGCGTCAAGCTGATGGGGTTCGGCCACCGCGTCTACAAGAACTACGATCCGCGGGCCACGATCATCAAGAAGACCGCCGACGAAGTCCTGTCGGCCCTCGGCAAGCGCGACGACCTGCTCGACATCGCACTCGAGCTCGAAGGCGTCGCACTGTCGGACGACTACTTCATCTCACGCAAGCTCTACCCGAACGTCGACTTCTATACCGGTCTTCTCTACCGGGCGATGGGTTTCCCCACCCGCATGTTCACCGTCCTGTTCGCCATCGGACGGCTGCCCGGCTGGATCGCGCAGTGGCACGAGATGATCAACGACCCACAGACAAAGATTGGACGCCCGCGACAGATCTACACGGGTCCAGCAGAGCGGGCCTATCGAGCGATCGACGCCCGCTGAGTACACCCGGGCCGTGCCCGATGGCTAGGGGCAGTGCCCGATGGCTAGGGGCAGTGCCCGGTCGCCGGGGCGAGCGGCGCCGGCGGAGGCGTGTGAGTGGCCGGCGTGCAGCCGGTCGACGTCAGTTCGCTGCCATTGGACGTCCACGTCTGCCAGTAGACCGCGCCAGTGGCGTAGTCGGGCTGGTACGTGTTCTGTAGAGCCTCGACGTCGATCCAGCCGTCGTCGTTGAGGTCGCGCGCTTGGATCTGCGGGCTGTCCGAAGTCACCTGCGCGCCCTTGACCAGGGTTGACCCGTCCAGGCGGAACAGCGTCGCCTTCGACCCGTGAGCGCCGACATTGTCGACGACAATGCAGCTCGCTCGCACAGGTGAATAGAGGCAGTTCAACTGGCTCGGCAACTCCCCCGGCAGGGAGTACCAGTAGACGGGTAGACCCGCCTTCGTCAGCTCGACGATCGTTGCGCCCTCGCCCGAGAGGTAAGCCGGATTGGATCGCAGGATTATCCGCAGGTCCCCCGTCAGGCTCGACGACGCCGACACGGGGCATGCGGCGGCGGGGCACGTCGCGGG
>JALYIS010000087.1 GCA_030775705.1 Actinomycetota bacterium | reverse complement strand
TGATCGGACCGGGTGAGTCGGAGATCCGCAAGGTCATCCCGCTGCAGGACGCGATCAACAAGCAGGTCGCGGATATGATGGTCGCGAGCGAGTTCACGGCCTTCCGGCAGCGGTACGTGACCGGGATGGACATCCCGAAGGACGCGCAAGGCAACCAGGTCGAGCCGTTCGTGATGAGCGCCGACCGGCTGTTCATCGCGGAGAACCCGGTGGCGAAGTTCGGGGAGTTCTCCGAAACGAACCTCGCGGCGTACGTGAAGAGCGTCGAGATGCTCGTGCAGCACGTCGCGTCACAGACCCGGACCCCGCCGCACTACTTCTACATGTCGGGGAACTTCCCGTCCGGTGAGTCGATCAAGAGCGCCGAGACCGGGCTGGTCGCGAAGTGCCGCAGCAAGCAGCTGTACTTCGGTGAGGCGTGGGAGGAAGTGATCCGCCTCGCGTTCATGGTCCTCGACGACCCGCGGTCGAAGGTCACGGACACGGAGACGATCTGGCGTGACTGCGAGTCCAGCTCCGAAGGTGAGCACATCGACGCGAGCTTGAAGAAGCTCGCCGCCGGGGTCCCGCAACGGCAGGTGTGGGAGGACATGGGCTACACGCAGGTCCAGATCGAACGGTTCAAGCAGATGCGCGCTGAGGAGGCCGCGGAAGCCGCGGCCCTCGCGATCGGCCTCACCCCCTTCACCAGCCAGTCTTCCGAGCCAGGCAGCAACCTCGACCCAGGCGGCACGGTCGTCGGCACAGCATCACGGCCGACCGAGGACATCCAAGTGCCGGGCTCGCCGCTGCCCATGACCGTCACAGCCGCCCGCGAACGCCTGTAGGAGGACCGCGATGACCACACCCATCACCTCAGGGTCGATCCCGACACCCCTCCGGACCGGCATCAAAGTCCCGGTGAAGCTCAAGCCCCCCACGCTGCCGAAGAAGTAGATGGCCGCGACGCAGCAGGCGGTCGCGCTCACCAACAACTACCGGGCGCAGCAAGCCCAGCTCACTGAGAGCACCGTCGGTATCGTCACCGCCCTGTGGGGTGGGGTGAACCCCGACGACATCGCCGGTACCTACCCGGTGTTCCTGACCCCCGCGATCCGGGCGCTGAGCGTCGCGCAGCAGGTCTCAGGCGGACTGGCCGCCGGTTACCTCCCGGCGTTCATCCAAGCCTCCACCGGACGCCCCACACCTCGACCCGAGGTAGACCCCGCCACTCGCGCGGGACTGACGACGGACGGCAGGCCGATCGGGCAGGCACTGCAACGAGGGCTGCTTCAGGTGAAGCTCGCGCTCTCGACCGGACGGCCGGTGCCGCAGGCGATGGACACAGGTCTCGCGTTCGCCGTACGGACCACGCGCACCGAGGTGCCGCAGGCCGGGAGGGATCTGCTGGGCGAAGGGATGCTCCACTACCACGAGGTGAAGGGCTGGGTGCGGGTCACATCGGCCCGTCCCTGCGGCGCGTGTCTCGCCCGGGCCGGGGAGTTCGAACCCGCCGGCGTGGCGATCGATGTGCACGCCGCCTGCCAATGCACCGCCGAACCAGCGATCGAAGAAGTCCCCGACCGGTACCCGCGGATGACCGGGCAGGAAATCTTCGACGCGATGAGCGCCACCGAGCAGGACGCGTTGTTCGCCGGCCGGGGTGGGGCTGACAAAGCCGACCTGATCCGCAACGGCGACGTCCCGCTGTCCGCGCTCGTAACCGTTCAGGACTCGTACAACTCCGGCCGGTGGATCACCGAGACGCCCCTGGCGGCGCTCACCACCTAAGCGCACGTCGCGCTCACGTTCCGCCCCCAGCCGCACGGCACAGGGGGCTTTCCCGCATGGGAGCACTACATGACCACGCCCGCACCGACGACCGAGACGGCTCTGGCCGCACCCGCCGAGGAGAAGCCTGCAGAGGCCAAGCCCGAGACGGATTGGAAGGCCGAGGCACGTAAGCACGAAGCGCGGGCCAAGGAGAACGCTGCGGCAGCTGCAGAGCTCGCCGCCTTGAAGGAGTCGCAGAAGACCGAGGCCGAGAAGCTCACCGACCGCGTCGCGGCCGCTGAACGGGAACGGGACGCGGCCCGGGTCGATGCCCTCCGCGTGAAGGTCGGCGCCGCCCAGAAGCTCCCACCCGCCGTCGCTGACCTGCTTCAGGGCAGCACGGAGCAGGAGTTGACCGAGCACGCCAGCCGGCTCCTCGCCGACCTCGACGCGCACTTCAAGCAGACAGCCCGTCCCCGGGGCGACCTCGACCAGGGCGGGCGCAGCACGCACGCGTCCACGAGCCCCCGTGAGGACTTCGCGGACTTCCTGCAAGGCCAACTGCGGCAGTAGCCGCCGACCTAGGAGAGCCCAATGGCTGCAGTGCAGCTTTCGAACGTCAACGGCACACTGCTGCCGCCCACCATCACCGCCCCGATCTTCCTGAAGGCGGCCGAGACGTCCGCCGTGCAGCAGTTGGCCCGGAAGGTCCCGCTGAGCATCACGGCCAACACCGCGATCCCCGTCCTGATGGACGTCGGGACCGCCGGCTGGGTGTCGGAAGGCGCCGCGAAGCCCGTCGCGTCCGGCGGCGTCGGACTGAAGATCATGACCGGTAAGAAGGTCGCGCTCCTCGTCCCGGTCTCGCAGGAGGTCGTGATGAGCAACGCGGCTGGCCTGTACGACCAGCTCGTACAGGACCTCCCGACCGCGATCAGCCGCGCGTTCGACTACGCGGCGATCCACGGCCTCGACCTCAAGACCGGCGCTGCTGGTCCGTTCGCGGACTACCTGGCGATGACGTCGAACACGCAGGTAATCGGTGCGAGCGCCGCGAACGCCGGCGGCGCGTACACCGACCTGTGGAAGGGCGTCTCGCAGGTCGTGAACGCCCCGATCGCGGGCTACGACTTCAACGGCTTCGCCGCCGACCCCCGCCTCCGCCCCGAACTTGCGACGTCGGTCGACAACAACGGCCGGCCGTTCTTCGTCGACTCCTCGTTCAACGCGAACAGCGGTGTCAACGCGGGGAACCTGATCGGATACCCGGCGTACTTCAACACCGGTGTGTCCGGCAGGTACTACCGGCAGGGCGACGCGGTGCAGGTCGTGACGATCGTCGGCATCCCGACCGGTGGGACGTTCACCATCACGATCGGTGGTGTCGCGACCTCGGCGCTGGCGTACAACGCGACCGCCGGGACGGTGCAGACCGCGATCCAGATGCTCCCCGCCGGTGCGGGTGCGACGGTGACGGGCAGCGCAGGCGGTCCGTACACGATCACGTTCACGGGCCCCGCATCCCCGATCGTGGTCAACCAGAAGTCGCTGACCGGCGGCACCGCCGCGACGAGCGCGGCGACGGTCGCGCAGTCCCCGACTCTCGACTCGGGTGTCCGGGCCATCGGCGGTGACTGGTCGCAGTGCGCGTGGGGTCAGGGCATGGACATCAGCATCCAGGTGTCCCGCGAGGCGTCCTACACGCCGGACGGTGGCACGACGTGGGTGTCCGCCTTCCAGAACAACCTGGTGCTGCTCCTCGTCGAGGCTTACTACGGCTTCGTCGTCGGCGACCCCAACGCGTTCGTGGCGTACACGCACGCGGTCGGTTCCTGACCTTCTAGTCGCGCGTAGGTGGGGTCGGTTGTCCGTCCCCCCGGCAGTCCGACCCCACCTACCGTCAGGAGCAGCCCGTGGCTACAGCCGTGAACCCCACGAACGTGGTCCTCACCGCGAACGTGGTGCTGACGTTGACGTTCGACCAGGACTACAACCACGTCGAGGTTCTCAACGTCGACGGGGCGTCGCGGATCAACTTCACCGTCGACGGCACCACGCCAGCAGTGGACGTCACTGGCTTCGAACTGCCCGCGACGATCCACGCAGGGCGCGAGCGGGATGCCTAGCCCTTTCGGTGTCGGTGGCGGCGGGGGTGGTCCGGCGTCCGCGACGAACGTCGGTGTCGCGGGTTACGTCGAGATCAACCGGATTGCTTGATGGCCCGTCTGACCTTCCCTTCGGACCGCGCGGTCTACATAACTGGCGCGGTTGGGACGCCTCTGCGGAGCGCGGCGGGCCTCATCGCGACGATCTGGGCGGATAGCGCCGGCACCGTTCTCGCGGACGTGCAGAACCTCGACGGGACCGCGAACAGCGCAGCGACTTTCGTCGTGGACGCGAACAGCGAGCTTCCCTTATTCCTCGGCCCTGCGTCCGGCGCGGACTCGCTGTTCTGCTCGGTGAACGGCGGTCCGGTCGTCCCGATCTACGCGCTCGCGTCGGCGGATCTTGTGGCGGCGCTGGCGGTCGAAACAGCTCGGGCGACTGCTGCCGAAGCGTTGAAGGCTCCGCTGGCGGCTCCTGCGTTGACTGGCGCGGCGACGCTGGGCGGCGTCGCGATCGAGACCACCGCGGGCAGCGCCGCGAAGGTCGCTACGGAGACGTCCCGCGCTACGACGGCTGAGGCGCTGCTGATCCCCCTCGCGCAGAAAGGCGCGGCGTCGGGTGTCGCGTCACTGAACGGCTCGGGGCTTGTCCCTCGCGCGCAACTGCCGAATATCACGGCGACGTTGGCGCAGACCGTGGCGAACCAGGCGGCGATGCTCGCGCTGGTCCCGCCGGACGCGGACACGATGCTTGTCGTCTTCCGCACGGATGTCCCTGCCTCTGTCTGGTATCTGAACCCGGGCTTGAACGCGGCGGTGCTCGGGAACTGGATCGAGACGATCTACGATGCGTCTGGTGCTGCGTCGGCGGCGCTTGCAACAGCGGAGAGTTTCGCCACTAGCGCGGTCGCCACGGAGCAGAGCCGGGCAGTCGCGGCTGAGGCGTTGAAAGCACCGCTGGCCTCCCCGTCGCTGACTGGCGCGGCGACGCTGGGCGGCGTCGCGATCGAGACCACCGCGGGATCTGCGGCGAAGGTAGCGACGGAAACGTCCCGCGCTACGACGGCTGAGGCGCTGCTGATC
>JALYIS010000086.1 GCA_030775705.1 Actinomycetota bacterium | reverse complement strand
GGTCTGGGGTGGGCGGTGGGGAGGTGGCTGATGAGTGTCACTGTGGGGGTTTGCATGGCCGTCCCGTTGCTGGCTGGGTGGGGCCCGGGGCCGCCGCCAGTCGGCAACCCCGGGCCTGGGTGGGTGTGTTACTTCGTGTAGCCCTCGAGCTTGTTGGCGGCGACCACGTACTGGTTGGTGTACGTGCCCGCGAGGTTGATCGGGTGCACGACGTTGCCGATGAACTTCTCGATCTTGTACACGGTCGGTGGTCCGCTGGCGGGCATCATTCCGTCGGGCAGGAACTGGCCCTTGTCTCCGGCGAGCTCGTTGATGTAGGCGGCCTTTGTCGTCAGGCCGTTGGAGACGAACGCCGGCGGCATCGCGTCCGCGATCTGCGCCGCGGTGTGGGTGTTGATCCAGTGCATCGTGGCCACCAGGGCGTCGACCACGGCCTGAGTCTCCTTCTGGTGTGAGCTGACCCAGGAGGCCTGGGCGAGGACCCCGGCGGCCGGGTAGGCGCCGCCCAGCGCCTGCTGCGCCCCACTCGTCGTGGCGAGACTGATGGCCGTGTAGCCGATCCCCTTCGTCTGGACTGCGCCCGCGGTGGGCTGTGAGGTCATCCCGCACGCGATTCGCTGGTGCTCGAGCGCGGCGACGAAGGTCGGGCCGGCGCCGACCGCGGCGCGGTTGTACTGCCGTGTGCTCAGGCCGGAGCGGTGCGCCATGTATTGCGTGAGCTCGTCGGTGCCCGACCCGATGTCGGTCACGCCGACGGTCTTGCCCTTCCACTGGGCGGGCGAGGTGATCGTCGTGCCCTTGGCACACATCTCGCGTTCGCCGGGGGCGCCGCTCAGCTGGGCGACGCTGATGACGTTCTTGCCCTTCTCCTGGAAGTCGATCGTGTGCACGTACCAGGCACCGGCCATGTCAACTTGGCCGGAAGCCATGGCGATCTCGGCGCCGACGCCACCGTGCTGCTCGGTCGAGAGCTGCATGTTGACGCCGTACTTCTTGTAGAAGCCGAGGTTCTGGGCCAGCTGGTAGGGCAGGTAGATCTGCTTGTCGATTCCGCCGACCATCATCGAGACGGTCGGCAGGTTCGAACTGCTGCTGGCCTTGGCGGCGTTCGTGGCACCGCCGGACCTGCTGGAGGTGCTGGAGCTCGAGCCGCAGGCGACCACACTGACGATCAACGCTGTGGCACTGAGTGCGAGCGTGAGCTTGCGTTTGAACATGGGTAGGTTCTCCTCCGTATGGGTGGTGAGTGACTGCTGCTGTGATGGGTGATGGAGACCGAGCCCAACCGTGCGCCGGCCGGAGCTCGGGCTTGGCCGTGGCGGCGAGCTACATGCCGCTGGCCTCAGTGGTCGATGGCGGACGCCAGGCCAGTAGGCGCCGCTCGAGCCGGCCGATGAGCCCCTCGGCGGTGAGCGCCACGACAGCGATGATCAGCATTGCGGCGAACACCCCGTTGGGGTTGAAGTTGTTCTGCGAGCTGGCGATTACCAGCCCCAACCCCTTCTGCGCGCCCAAGAACTCGCCGACGATCGAGCCGATGATCGCGAACCCGAACGCCACATGCAGGCTGGCGATGATCCACGTCAGGGCCGAGGGCAGCACCACGTTTCGGGTGACCTGCAGCTTGGAGGCGCCGAGGACACGGGCGTTGTTGATGAGGTTCTGGTCGACTTCCCGGACGCCCTGGTAGGCGTTGAAGAACACCACGAAGAACACCAGCACCGCGGCCAGCAGCACCTTCGGGGTCGTGCCGAGGCCGAGGGCAACGGTGAACAGCGCCCCGAGCACGATCCGCGGGATCGCGTTCATCACCTTGATGTAGGGCTGGACGACCTCGGCTAGGAAGCGATTCTGGCCCAGGGCCACGCCGACGACCACGCCGGCGGCGACGCCAACCACGAATCCGAGCAGCGCCTCCTTCATGGTGATCCAGATCTGCAGCCAGATCGACCCGTACTGGGTCCCGTGGTTGACCCAGTCGCGCAGCTGCGTGACGATCCCGGTCGGCTGGCCCCAGAAGAAGTTGTCGATGATCTTTGCGTTGGTCAAAAGCTGCCAGCCGCCGATGAAGACGACCGCCAGTAGCACCCGGGCGGCCCAGACCGCCAGCTCGCGCTGCCGCTTGCGTCTGCGCACACCAGCAGCGATCGTCGGCTCACCTGACGCAGCAGCGCTCGGCAGCTGTGTGTTGATCGACACCGCGCTCATCGTGATCCTCCATCGTTGGCCGGTGCGTGAGCGGTACGTTCGTACGCGCGCTGGACCTCGTCGCGCAACGACTCCCAGATCTGGTGATGCAACTCGAGGAAGCGCGAGTCGAAGCGGATCTCCTGGACCGCCCCGCGTGGCCGTGGGAGATCGATCTCGAAGACGCCCTTGATCGTTCCCGGGTTGACCGTCATCACGACCACCTTGTCGGCGAGCGCGACAGCCTCTTCGAGGTCGTGGGTGATGAAGATCACCGTCGGGCGTGTCTGCTCCCACAGCCCCAGCAGCTCGTTGGACATGATCGCCTTGGTCTGCACGTCCAGGGCGCCGAACGGCTCGTCCATCAACAGGATCGACGGCCTGTTGATCAGGGCCGCGGCCAGGCTGGTTCGCTTGCGCATGCCGCCTGAGAGCTGATGGGGGTGGTGGTCCTCGAATCCGGTCAGCCCGACCCGGCGCAGCCACTCGCGCGCCTCCGCCTGGGCCTCCTTCTTGGTCATGCCCTGGAACCGGGGGCCCATCGCGACGTTGCCGAGCACCGTTTTCCACGGCAACAACGCGTCGGTCTGGAACATGAAGCTCATGCCGCTCTCGATTCCGTCGACCACCTGCCCGCCGACGCTGACGGCGCCGGCGCTGGGGCGGTCCAGTCCCGAGACCAACGACAGGGTCGTCGACTTCCCACACCCGGTGGGGCCAACGATCGCGCAGAACTGACCCGGCTCGATCACCAGATCGACGTCCCGGATCGCCGTGAACACCGACCCCGACGGGGTGACGAACCGCTTCGTCACACCCTGGAGCTCGATCGTCGCCGCGCTCGGTGCCGGCGGGTGAACGCCAAGAGTCGTCTGACCGGCGCCGGGACGCCGGGCCAAGGTGCTTACCATCGTCATCTCTCTCCTCGCTCCTAACCAATCCCTCGCTCGACTTTGTGTCGAGACCCCAGCAACGTAACGCGCCGACGAGCGGTCGCTGAGGCTTGTGCCCATTACTCCACTAAGTCCCATTTCCAGCCATATTGCTCATTTTGCTCACGCCCCAGAGGTGTAGACTCGACCAGCGAGGAGCGGCTTTCAGATGAGACGCAGATACCAGCTCTCAACCCGGATCCTGGCCAGCGTGGTCGCGATCCTCCTTGCCAGCACTCTCGTCGGGTTCGTGCTGGTCACGCTCAAGCAGCGCTCAGAGCTCGAGCACGACTACCAGCAGCGCGCGCTCGCCGTCGCCCAGACGTTTGCCGCGACCCCATCGATCCGCCAGGCACTGGCCAGACGCAGCCCGGCCGACCAGCGGCTGACCCAGTCGCTGGCCGAACA
>JALYIS010000085.1 GCA_030775705.1 Actinomycetota bacterium | reverse complement strand
GTTCGCGGTAGATCGTATAACCACCGAACAGCTCGTCGGCGCCTTCTCCAGACAGGACGACCTTGACGTGCTTACGCGCTTCGCGGGCGATGAAGTAGAGCGGCACGAGCGCAGGGTCCGCGACCGGATCATCGAGATACCAGACGATCAGTGGCAGTGATTGCATCATTTCGTCGGCGGTGACGACCTTGGTGATGTGTTCGACGCCAATCGCTGCGGCTGACTCGGCAGCCACGTCGATCTCGCTGAAGCCGGATCGTTCGAACCCGGTCGTGAACGTGAGCAGCTTCGGGTTGTGTCGCCTGGCCAGCGCGGCGATCGCGGTTGAGTCGATACCACCCGACAGGAACGCACCTACGGTTACGTCGGCTCGCATGTGCTTTTCGACCGAGTCTTCGAGGGCGGCCGCGATGTCGCGGTACAGCCTGTCGGCATCCGGGACGGGCTTGATCGCAAAGTCCGGGTGGAAGTACCGGCGGGTGCGCAACGGTTCGCCGGGTCTGATGGAGAAGGACGTGCCGGACTCGACGCGCCTGAGCGCGGTATGCATCGACGCCGGCTCCGGGACATATTGCAACGTCAGGTAGTGCTGTAGCGAGGTGAGATCGACATCGCGGCTGACCGAGGCGGGCGCGACGTCGATCAAGGATTTCTTCTCGCTTGAGAAGAATATGCCTCGATCGTCGGAGTACGTGTATAGCGGCTTAATGCCGAACCAGTCCCGCGCCCCGAATAGCACCCGCTCCTGCGAATCCCAGATGAGGAAGGCGAACATGCCGCGCAGTTCCTGCACGACCTGTTCGCCGAGAAAGTGATAGCCGGCCACGATCGCCTCGCTGTCGCCCTCGGTCTCAAAGGTCGCGCCGAAGTCTCGCGCCAGCCGTTGCCTGAGCTCGAGGTAGTTGTAGATCTCGCCGTTGAAGATGAGGTGATACCGACCATTGAGCCACGGCAGCGGTTGGTGTGAATGGTCGATGTCGATGATCGAGAGTCGACGGAATCCGATGGCGACGTCGTCGTCGTGCCACACCCCTGCCTCGTCGGGACCGCGATGGCGCATGTCACGCAACGAGTCGCCCAGTGTGCGCGCCACCGACGGCGCGCCACCATCGCTTGAGAGGAAGCCGATCAGTCCGCACACCGGTCCAGTATCGCCGCTGCCTCAGTGCAGACGTCGAAGGGTATAGGCCGGTGTGCCGTCGGACGCTCTCGCCGCGGCGAGGAATTCGTGCCCACGGATGCGACACCACGCCGAGAGGTCGGGTCCCGCAGCCGGATCGTCGGCCTCGACCATGACGGTCTCACCGACCGGCACCCCCGTGATCCGACGGGCCACCTCGAGGATGGGGAGCGGGCAGCGACGTCCTCGGCAATCGAGCACTAGCGCCGGCTCCGCGCGGCCGCTCACAGGCCGCTGGCCCCCAGCTCGGCCCGGACGGCGGCCACCGCCGACGGGAGGACGGCCAGGAACTCGCTGATCTCCTGGTCGGTCGTCTGCTGCTGGATGGATATCCGGATGTTGCCCGAGGTCAGCGCGCCCATAGCCACGAGAACATGCGACGGCTCGAGTGTTGAGGACGTGCAGGACGACCCTGACGAGACGGCGAAGCCACGACGATCAAGCGCGCCCACCAACGCCTCGCCGTCTACATAGAGGAAGGAGAACGTCACGATGTGCGGGAGCCGCCCGACCGGGTCGCCCAGGACCTCGACGTCAGCAATCGCGGCCGGCACGGCGGCGCGAATCCTGTCGATCACGTCGTGCAGGCGCTGCGCCTGCTCGTCCGCTTGTGCCTGAACCGCGCGCAATGACGCGGCGGCGGCCACGATCGACGGCACGTCGGGCACGCCCGGAACCCGGCCGGCCTCGCGCTCGTCGACTGGCCAGGAGGGTCTCCACCGCTGGCCAGTCCGAACCGCGACGATGCCGACGTTCGGGCCGCCCCAAGCGCGGGCATCACCCACCAGGACCGACCAGCTCGATGGCGGTGCGAGGTGTCCGAGGGTCTGGGTGGCATCGACCACCAGTGGCGTAGGGCCGATTTCGGCGACCACCTCCTCGATGGGCTGAGTAGTGCCGACCTCATGATTGGCCGCCTGGAGGGCGGCGGCTGCTGTGCCCGGCCGCCGCGCAGCCTCGACGAAGTCCCGCGCCAGGACACGCCCTAGCTGGTCGACGCCAATACAGACCGCGTCCCCACCACTGTCGGCGTGGGCCTGGGCAACCGCGAGCACGGCAGAATGCTCGACGGCGCTATGCACCAGGGTGGGTCCGGCCCTGCGGTTTCCGCGTAAGGTGCCGAGCAGCGCGATGTGCAGGGCCTGGGTGCCGTTGGCCGCGAAACTCACCTCGTCCGCGCGCGCGCCGATCGACTCGGCAATCGATTCCCGAGCGGCGTCCAGGAGCATCGCGGTGCGGCGCGCGGGACCGTGCAGTCGTCCGGGGTCGGCCCACCCTTCCTCGAGGGCGGCGAGCAGCGCGTCGCGCGCCACGGGGTGTAGCGGCCGACCGGATGCGGCGTCCAGGTAAGCGCCCATGACGATGACGGTAGCGATCCGTCGCGAGGCCGCGCGACCCCCCAGTCGAGGCCGCCCCCAGCCGACCCGACACGGGCCGCTGGGCGGTGGTCCAGTAGGCTCCGAAGCGTTCCGGGACGAGTCGAAGGGCGGTTTCAGGTGCGTCGTAGACGTTGGGTCCGCGGTAGCCGGTGGGCGCCGCTGATCGCGCTGCTCGCCCTGGTTCTATCAGGCTGTTCGGCCCACAGCGTCGAGCGTGACCTGCGCTTCGGCTGGCCGACCGGAGTCACCAACCAAGCCGAGAAGATGCGCGTGCTATGGACCTGGTCCGGGGTGGCGGCACTCATCGTCGGCGCCTTGACGTGGGGCCTGATCTTCTGGTGCTGCATCCACTATCGCAAGAAGAGCGACGAGTTGCCGCGACAGGTGAAGTACAACCTCCCACTTGAGATCGTCTATTCGATAATCCCGCTGTTCATCATCGCGGGGCTGTTCTACCGGACGGTCGTCGTGGAGGACAACGTCAACAAGCTCACCAAGAATCCTGACGTCCGGATCCAGGTCGACGCGTTCAAGTGGAACTGGCAGTTCGAGTACCACTCCTATGTCGACGCTGCGGGCGTGTCGCACCAGGCCACGTACCCGGGAATCACGGACTCGGCGAGTTCGGCCATCGCGGCCGAGAACAAGCGCCTGGGCATTGTCGACAACGGAGGGTGTAACGAATCCTCGAGCGACCTGTCGTTCTCGTGCGGCGCCTCAGGCGGTCAGGCCAACTCCACGAACGCCCCGCTCTACTTGTCCACTGTTGGCAGCGACGATGAGATACCGGTGCTGGTGCTTCCGGTAGGCGAGACCGTCCGCGTGGTCGAGCACTCCGAAGACGTGATCCATTCGTTCTGGGTGCCGGAGTTCCTTTTCAAGCGCGATGTGATCCCGTACGGGACCACCTCGACAAGCAGGGACAACCAGTTCGAGTTCACAGCCACCTCGACCGGAAGTTTCGTGGGGCGCTGCGCCGAGTTGTGCGGCACCTACCACTCGGAGATGAACTTCGAGGTCCGCGTCGTCACGCCGGATATCTTTCAGAAGTACATGACCGCGCTGTCCGCAATCGGCCCGGATGACCCGGCACGCCAATCCAAGGCGCTTGTGACCGCCGGCCTGTCCGGATACGCGACCACTACCCACCCGTTTGCCACCAACCGCAGCAACAGCGCTCAGACCAAGAACCCGGGAGCGAGCTGAGATGAAAGCTGAAGCCAGGCTCTTCCTCGGAGTTGCCGTCTTCTGCTGGGTCGCCTCGGTGATGTATGGCATCTGGACGGCGCAGAGCCAAGGCCACGTCGAGGTGGTCGGGATGGCAGGGCTGATCCTGTCCGGCGGCCTCCTGGGTATCTCCGGGTCCTTCTTCTGGTTCGTTTCGAGGCGTATCGATGCGCGTCCGGAGGACCGGGAGGACGCCGAGATCGCCGAGGCTGCTGGCGAACTAGGCTTCTTCAGCCCCGGGAGCTACTGGCCGATCGGTATCGCGGGAGCGGCCACGTTTGCCGGATTCGGTCTGGCCTTTTACCAGGTCTGGCTCGCGATCGTCGGCGTGATCGGAATCATGTTCACGGTCGGCGGACTGCTTTTCGAGTACTACATCGGTGGCCGCCGCACGCTGAGCTAGTAGTCAGCGGGCACCGACCTCAGGCGGGGGTAAGGCCCTGTGCGCGCAGCCAATCCCGCACCGGCTGCAGGCCTTCCACTGCGGGGTCGACCGTCATGGCGACCTCGCGCAGGCGCTGGCTGGCGGCCCCACTGATTACCAGCACGGGCGCGGGGTGGCGGGCGGCTAGCAGAGCGAAGTCGCCGTCACCGCTCACCAACAGGAGCGGATCTGAGGTCGGGCGATACTGACGCGCCAACGCCACATCGGCCCGCTGCCAGCCCGTGTGGGCCAGCAACTGCGCTCCGGTCGGCCAATGTAGGTCATCCAGAGCCCCCTGGCGGCCACTCGCGGTCAGTTGGATGGGCACCCTTGCGGCCACCAGTACGTCAAGCACCGGTTGCAGCCGGATCGGCGACACATTGTCCGCGTCGACTAGTACGCGAAGCATCCTGGCCCCTGTCCGCGCGCCAGCCCGGTCAGAATGCTAGGCGCGGCGGGGTCAGTCGGTCAGTTGGTGCGTCGCGTGTTCGTCCGCGTCGGCGGCCTCTAGAGCGTCGAGCGCGGCCTGAATCTCTGGCTTCTCGGTGACCGGATAGAAGAAACCGCGAATGTGCTTGAGGGGCGAAGCCGCGCCGAGTTGTCCCATTCGCTTGGGCACCGGCGTGCCGGCGTACGACAGCACTCCGTGGGCGTGCTCGTCGACAGGACCCAAGGGTTGGTGCACCTCGATGAACTCTCCGGTCGGCAGCACCTTGATGATGCCGGTCTCGACGCCGTGCTCGAGGACCTCACGGTCGTGGCGCTGAAGTCCCAAGCACACACGGTAGGTGAGCACGTACGCGATCGGCGGCAGCGTGATCAGCAGGATGCGACCACCCCAGGTCATCGCGTTGAGCGAGATGTTGAACGCCTTGGCGATGATGTCATTGCCGCCGGACAGGAACAGCACCAAGTAGAAGGCGATCGCCATCGCGCCCAAGGACGTGCGGACCGGCACATCGCGCGGGCGTTGCAAGAGATTGTGCGCCTTGGTGTCCTTCGTCATCTTGGCCTCGATGAACGGATAGGCACCGGCGAGGGTGAACAGAATGCCGGGCAGGACCACGGTCGGCCAGAACAGTGGCGGGACCGTATGGTGCCACAGCCTGATTTCCCACGAGGGGAACAGGCGGGTGGAGCCGTCCAGGAACATCATGTACCAGTCGGGCTGCGAACCCGACGAGACTTGTGCCGGGTTGTAGGGCCCGAACAACCACACCGGGTTGATCTGCGCCAGTCCGCCCAACGCCGCACTGACGGCGAACACGATGAAGAAGAAGCCGCCAGCCTTTGCCGCATAGGTAGGGAAGACCCGCTCACCGGTGACCGTGTGTTCGCTGCGGCCCGGCAGTGGGAATTCGGTGTGCTTCTGCCGAACGATGAGCGCGAGATGGGCCCCGATCAGTGCCGCCAGAATGGCCGGGATCAACAGCACATGGGCAATGTAGAACCTGCCGATGATCAGGTCGCCTGGGAACGGGCCGCCGAACACGAGGAAGGACACCCAGGTACCGAGGACGGGGATCGACAGCATGATCGCGTCAGCGATACGCAGGCCGGTGCCTGACAGCAGGTCGTCGGGGAGGGAATAGCCGGCAAAGCCCTCGATGATGCCAAGCGCGATGAGTCCGAGACCGATGAGCCAGTTCAGCTCGCGCGGCTTGCGGAATGCGCCGGTGAAGAAGACCCGGAACATGTGGATCAACATCGCGGCGAGGAACAGCAGGGCCGCCCAGTGATGAATCTGGCGGACCACGAGGCCACCGCGGACGTCGAAGCTGATGTTGAGCGTCGACTCGTAGGCGCGTGACATGGTCACGCCGTTCAACGGGATGTAGCGACCGTGGTAGACGGTCTCGGCCATCGACGGGTCGAAGAAGAAGGTCAGATATGTACCGGTGAGTAGCAGGATCACGAAGGAATAGAGCGCGATCTCACCCATCATGAAGGACCAATGGTCTGGGAAGACCTTGTTCAGCTGCTTGCGCATGGGTCCGGCGAGGTTGAGCCGGTCATCGGCCCACTTGGCCGCCTTACCTTGGGGTGTGCGGGGGTCGGTGGACCGCCGAGGCGCTTGCGTGGTCGTCGTTGTCATCTGCGCTCCCAGAAGCCGGGGCCGATCGGTTCGATGTAGTCAGATCGAGCAACGAAGTACTGGCGCCCATCCGAACCGACCTCGACATCGATCGGAAGCTTCGGCAGGCTTCGCGTGGCGGGACCGAAGATGGGTTTGGCATCCTCGAGAACCTCGAATTGGGACTGGTGGCAAGGACACAGCAGGCGCGAGGTCTGCTGCTCGAACAGCGACGCCGGACACCCGGCGTGTGTGCAGATTTTGGAGAACGCGAGGAACTCCGGCGCGTTGGCAGGCCAGCCGAACCCGGCCTGGCCCGCGCGGGCCTTAACGGTCTGGCCGGGCTTGAGACGGATGATCAGCGTCGGCGAACTCGCCGAGGTGATTCCGTCCTTCCCGTCCGTTCCGACTGTGCGTACTCCCGGGAAGACAGTGGCGATGCTGCCCGGGAGCATGTCGTCCGGGCTCACCCTGCTCCAGTCCGAGTAGACCAGCGGAACGAGACCGTTCGGCGGGAAGAGATTCGGATTGGGCTTGAACAGGGTGTGGTCCAGTTGTGACCCGGGCTTTTTGATCATCGCGCCGACAAGGGCTACCAGCGGCACCGTCGCGATCGCACCTCCGGCCAGCCCAAGTGAGCGCAGGATGAGCGAGCGCCGGGGCAGACCGGTGTCGTCCAGACCGACAGCGAGGGTGGCTTGGGTGAGCAGCCGGTCCTCCTCCGTCGACGGCTCGTCGTGGCGGTCCTGAATGACCTCTTCTTCCGGCATCAGCCACTTGGCCCACAGCACCATCCCGACACCCATGAACAGCAGCATGATCGCCATGAGGGCGCCCAGCGCGGGGGTGTAGAACCGGAAGTTCTGCGGAGTGCCCGGCAAGTGCCACTGGTAGGGCAGCGCGATGAACGCGACGATGAAGCCCAGGCCTGCCAGTGCCGAAATGGTGAACGCCATCGCCACGCCGCGCTCGGCGCGCTTCTCGGCCTTGGTTCCGCGGATCGGGAATCGGTCCCGGCGGTGCACGACGTGCACCCCGTCAGCCTCGGTACCCGCGAGCATGGCCTCTTCGGGCGTCATCTCACGAATCTCGGCGCTGGTAGGCGCTTTCGCAGTCGGGTGAGTGGTGCTCACTGGGACTTCACTCCGATCCAGAGGATGGCGATCATCAGAGCGCCGACTCCACCTACCCACACGACCAGTGCCTCGGAGACCGGACCGATGCGGTCGATGCCGTTACCACCGGGATCCTTCGACGCCTTCAAGGTCTGGATGTAGCTGACGATCTGTCGCTTCTGCGTCGGACTGAGCTGGTTGTCGCTGAAGATGGGCATGCTCTCCGGGCCACTCAGCATTGCGGTGATGACCTGAAGGTCGGTCGCCTGGTTGAGTGCCGGCACGCTCTTGCCCGCCGACAGGGGCGCACCCTTGCCAGTGGTGCCATGGCAGGCCGCGCAGTTGAGGCGGAACAGCTCGCCGCCGGCGGCGATGTTCGAATCGCGCAGATCGCCTTGGGGCAGCGCCGGGCCGCCGCCGACGGACTGGATGTACGCCGCGATCTGTTCGATCTGCCTCTCGCTGAAGGTCGAGGTCTTGCGGGTGGCTTCGGGTCCTTGACCGACCAACGGCATGCGCCCGGTGCTGATCTGGAAGTACGCAGCGGCTGCGCCGACGCCCAGCAGCGGCACGCCTCGGTTCTGCACGCCTTGCAGATTTGCGCCATGGCACGTGATGCAGCTGACGTCGAAGAGCTGCTTGCCAGCCGCGATGTCTTGGGCGCTGCTCGTGGTGTCGGACGCACCCGAGGTAGTCGCAAATGCGGCGTAAGCGCCGCCCATCGATGCCAGCGCGGCCAGTAGGACCGCGGTCGCGCCCAGCCGGCGACGGATGCCGCGTCGCCGAGTCGCCCGCGAGCGCCCGACAGCCGACTGGTCCGTTGCTATCGCCAGAGCGGGATCGGATCCGGTG
>JALYIS010000084.1 GCA_030775705.1 Actinomycetota bacterium | reverse complement strand
GGCCGAGGTCCAGGCGCACCTGGCGGTGGTGGCCGCCACTGACGGACCGCGTGCCCTGGTCACCACGGCCTCCGGGAAGTTCTTCTCCAACGGACTGGACCTCGACTGGTTGAGCCAGCACGGTGATGAGTTCCTCGCCTATGTCGTGAACGTGCACTCGGTGTTCGCCCGCGTCCTCGCGCTGGACGTCGCGACCGTGGCTGCGATCCAGGGGCATGCGTTTGCCGGCGGCGCGATGTTGGCGCTGGCACACGACTTCCGGGTGATGCGCGCCGACCGAGGGTTCTTCTGCCTGCCCGAGGTGGACATCAACATCCCGTTCACCCGAGGCATGTCCGCACTCATCCAGGCCAAACTATCTGCCCGGACCGCACACGAGGCGATGACCACCGGCCGACGCTACGGCGGCACGGAGGCCCTGGAAGCCGAGATCGTTGACGCCGTCGCGCACGAAGACGACGTGCTTTCCGCGGCAGTCGAGCTCGCGCGACCCCTTACGGGCAAAGCCGGGCCGACACTCGCGACCATCAAGTCACGGATGTATCCGCACGCGATGGACGCGCTGGGTGACACTGCGACCCCGACCGACTGATTCGCACGGCCCCCGGCCCCCCTCGTCAACCGCCTGCCGCGGACGACCTGACCTCGAGCAGGGACTCCTCGTGCAGTACGGCCTCGTAGGCGGCGTGACCTCCACGCAGGCCGAAGAGCCTCTTGGAGATCAACAGGTAGAGCACGGCGGCGACATTGATCACCAGCACGACCCCTTTGAGCCAGGTTGCCTTCTGGGACAGCTCGTAGATCTCGAGCGGAACGAAGAGGGTGGTGCCGACGACCGCGACGTACTCGCCCCAACGCCGCAACGACCACAGCCCGATGCCTTCCACCAGCTGCAGCAGTCCGTAGACGAAGAGCCCGGCAGCGATCAGGTTCAGGGTCGAAGGCCTGGCATTGAGCACCTTCTGAATGGTGTGGATCGTGCTCGAGTCCGTCACGTTGAAGTGGACCTGGTCGAGGAACGGCTTGAGCGACCTCAGGTCGCGGTCGAACAGGGCCTGCAGGCTGACCTGGGTGCTCTTGAGCCTCTGCACAGCGGTCGCGAGCAGGATCAGGACGATTGCGCGTACCCAACGCTCGATGGCCAGCGCTCGCAGCACGAAGGCCGAGCGCAAGGCAGGCCCACGTAGGAGCACCGGTGCGTCCGCGGCTGGTCCGCCGCCGTGGGGATCGCCAAGCACGTAGTCGCCACAGCGCAGGCAACGCCAGCCGTCACCCAAGGGCGTGGTCGCCTCAAGCCGGGAGCGGTACTCGGGTTCGGAGGGGGCGTAGGTGACGTGGCCCTTGCGCGCACAGGTCCGCAGGTTCCAGTCCACAAGGTGGCAGCCTAACGTCAGTACGCGAGCCTAGGCTTGCACCGACCAGCCGCGTCGGGCTTACGCGGCTCGCGCCGGGCGCTGGCGCCCATCGTGTCGATTTTTCGCTCGGCGTTCGTCGTATCAAGGAAGGCCCGGATGGTGGGCCCGCGAGGAGAGGACACCACATGTCGCAATACCTGGTACTGATCTACGAGTCTGAAGCCAGCTACGCCGCGGCCGGCACTGAGGACTGGGCCGAGGTGACCCATGCTCACGCCGTCTACGGTGAGAAGCACGCGGATTCGATCGCCGGCGGCAACGCCCTACAGCCCACCTCTACGGCGACCTCGATCCGTTCGGACGGCGCGGATGGCTTCACCGTCACTGACGGACCGTTCGTCGAGACCAAAGAGGCACTGGGCGGCTATTACCTCATCGAGGCCGCCGACCTCGATGAGGCGATCGCGATCGCGAAGCAGTGCCCGGCCAAGTTCGGCGGCGTCGAGGTGCGTCCGATCATGGTGTTCAGCTGAGCGAGGCCGCGCCTACTGCGCCTATCGCGCCGTCTGCGGTTGCTGCTGCCGTTGCCGATGCGCACCGTGGCGAGTGGGCCTTCGTGCTCGCCGCCACGGTGCGCGTGACGCGCGACCTCGACGTCGCCGAGGAATGTGTCCAGGACGCCTACGCCCAGGCGTTGTCCGTGTGGGCGGCCCAGGGCATACCGACCAAGCCCGGAGCGTGGCTGACGACCGTGGCGCGCCGGCGAGCCGTGGATCTGGTGCGGCGTGACATCCGCTATCGCCAGCGCCTGCCGCTGCTCATCGAGGAAGACGTGGAGCCCGAGTACCGGTTCGAGACTGACGAGGCGGCAGCGTACCCGGACGATCGGTTGCGACTGATCTGCACCTGCTGCCACCCGGCGCTCGGGCATGAGGCCCAGATCGCGCTGACTCTCCGGCTGCTGTGCGGCCTGTCGACGGCCGAGGTGGCCCGTGCTTTCCTGGTGACCGAGGCGACGATGGCGGCCAGGATCACCCGGGCCAAGAAGAAGATCGCGGCGGCCCGGATCCCGTATCGAGTGCCGCCGGCCGCAGAATTGCCCGAGCGGCTGGCGGCGGTCCTGGACGTGATTCATCTCGTGTTCACCACCGGACACACCGCTCCGGCGGGCGCGGAGCTGCTGCGTCGCGACCTGGTCGAGCGCGCCGCCGACCTGGCCCGGATGTTGCACGCGTTGCTTCCGGACAACTCCGACGTCGCCGGGTTGCTGGCCCTGATCCTGCTGACGGATGCTCGCCGTGCCACCCGAGTCGGGCCCGACGGCCAATTGATCCTGCTCGCTGATCAGGACCGCACGCAGTGGGACGCTGCGGTGATCGCGCAGGGTGCGGCGCTCGTGCGGCAGGCCCTGCAGACACGGCCGCCGGGTCGCTACGCCCTCCAGGCGGCGATCGCTGCGGTGCACGCCGAGGCCCCGTCCTGGGACCGGACGGACTGGACCGAGATCGTTGCACTCTACGGGGTTCTCATGCAGATCTGGCCGTCGCCGGTGGTGGCCTTGAACAGGGCGGCCGCAATCGGCTTCGCGCGGGGTCCGGCTGACGGCCTCGAGGCGATCGACGCCCTCGCGGCGGATCCCCAGCTAGCCGGCTACGGATACCTCCAAGCTGCGCGCGCCGAGTTCCTCGCCCGTCTGGGCAGACGCGAACAGGCGAGGCTGGCGTACCAGGAGGCGTTGCTACTGACCGAGAACGAGGTCGAACGCGACTTCCTGACGCGGCGGCTAGACGAGCTTTGACCGCGGCCGGCCCCGGTCGGGCGTCACACGTCCCCGGGGCGTAGTCAGCGAAAGGCGTCGAGACCGGTCAATTCCTGGCCGAGCACCAGAGTGTGCACCTCGTGGGTGCCCTCGTAGGTGTACACGGTCTCCAGGTTGAGCGCGTGCCTGAGCACCGGGTACTCGGTCGTGATGCCGCTGCCGCCCAGAATCGAGCGAGCCTCGCGGCAGATATCCAGGGCTGCCTTGACGTTGTGGAACTTTCCGAAGCTGATGTGCTTGGCCTGCGCCCGTCCGGCATCCTTGAGCTCGCCAAGCCGCCTGGCCGTGAGCTGAGCCTGCTGCAGCGCGACCGCCATCTCGGCCAGCTTGCGCTGAGTCAGCTGGAAGCCGGCGATCGGTCGACCGAACTGGGTGCGGGCGCCCGCATAGTCCAGGGTGGCGGCCAACGCGTCGCGGGCCGAGCCGGTGACCCCCCACACGATGCCGAAACGCGCCTCGGTGAGGCAGCCCAGCGGACCTCGCAGCCCCTGGGCATCGGGCAGCTCGCTGGAGGCTGGCAGTCGCACCTCGTCCATGACCAGTTCGCTGGTGATCGAGGCGCGCAAGGAGAGCTTGTGATGGACGTCCGTGGCGCTGAAGCCGGGCATCGCGCGCTCGAGGAGGAATCCACGAACCCCTTCATCGGTGCGGGCCCAGACGACTGCGACATCGGCGATGGAGCCGTTGGTGATCCACATCTTGTTGCCGGTCAGGATCCAGTCGGAGCCGTCCCTGCGGGCCCGGGTGCGCATCGACCCAGGATCGGAGCCGGAATCGGATTCGGTGAGCCCGAAGCAGCCGATGAGATTGCCCTTAGCCATCTCTGGCAGCCAGCGCTGCTTCTGCTCCTCGCTGCCGTAGGCGTAGATCGCGTACATGGCCAGCGAGCCCTGCACGCTGACCAGCGAGCGCAAGCCTGAGTCGACGGCTTCGATCTCGGCACTGACCAGGCCGTATTGGGAGGGCTTGGCGCCCTGGCAGCCGTAGCCATCCAGGTGCATGCCGAGCACCCCGAGCGCGCCGAACTCCTGGGCGAGATCGCGCGCGGGCAGTGCGCCGTCCTCGAACCACTGCCGGATGTGGGGCCGCAGACGGTCGTCGGCGAACTTGCGCACCGTGTCGCGGAGCAGGCGGTCCTCGTCGTCGAGGTCGTCGTCGAGATCCAGGAGATCCAGGCGATCAAGCGCGTCGGTCATATCGCCGACATTACCCGCCGTTAGCCTGACCAGGTGCCCCGACAGCAACGCCTGGACTTCGACCCGATCGAGCGTGCCGGGGCGCTGTGGGAGTCGCGGTGGCCCGACGAGCCGGCCACCGTGTTCGCCTCGATGCGGGCCGTCACCTCAATCATGCGGGCGCACCAGATCCTGATCGCCGAGCTGGATGCGATGCTGCGGCCCTACGGGGTGACGTTCAGCCGCTATGAGGCGCTGGTACTGCTCGCACACTCGCACAACGGGTCCCTACCACTGTCCAAGATCGGCGAGCGGCTGCAGGTACACGCGACCTCGGTCACCAACATCGTCGACCGGCTCGAGGCGGCCGGCCTGGTGCGACGCGAGCCGAATCCGCGAGACGGGCGTGGCACCTTGGCGGTACTCACCGAGGCCGGGCGTGAGGTCGCCAGCGCGGCGACCGCGAGGTTCAACGATGCCCGCTTCGCGCTGTCCGCCCTCGATCTCGAGGACCTGCATCAGCTGTTCGAGATCCTTCGTCGGGTGCGCCTGGATGCCGACGACTTCGGCGCAGCACCAGCCGTGGGAGCCGAGAATGACATTTACTAGGACGTCCTAGTATATTGAGGTCATGGACGCAGAACAGGTAGCCCAGGGTCGCGAGCGCTGGCAGCAGCGCTACGACGCGGCCAGCACAGCAGATCGTGACTTCACCACCCTGTCGGGCGTTGCGGTCGAACCGCTGTACGGACCGGCCGGCGCCGACGAGCGGATGGTGCGGATCGGCTGGCCCGGGGAGTACCCCTACACCCGCGGGATCCACGCCACCGGTTACCGGGGCAAGCCGTGGACCATCCGGCAGTTCGCCGGTTTCGGCAACGCCGAGCAGACGAACGAGCGGTACAAGATGATCTTGGCCGAAGGTGGTGGCGGCCTGTCGGTGGCGTTCGACATGCCCACGCTGATGGGGCGTGACTCCGACGACGAACGGTCGCTGGGCGAGGTGGGCCACTGCGGTGTGGCGATCGACTCCGCGGCGGACATGGAGATCTTGTTCGACGGCATCGACCTGGCGGCGACGACGACCTCGATGACGATCTCGGGACCGGCCGTGCCCGTGTTCTGCATGTACGTCGTCGCGGCCGAACGCCAGGGCGCTGACATCAGCAAGCTGGACGGCACGTTGCAGACCGACATCTTCAAGGAGTACGTCGCGCAGAAGGAGTGGATCTATCCGCCCGAGCCGCACCTGAAGCTGATCGGCGACCTGATGGAGTACACCGGCGGCGAGATCCCCGCGTACAAGCCGGTGTCCGTCTCCGGCTACCACATCCGCGAGGCCGGCGCGACGGCCGTCCAGGAGCTCGCGTTCACCCTGGCGGACGGCTTCGGCTACGTGGAGCTGGGCCTGTCCCGCGGTCTGGACGTCGACAAGTTCGCGCCAGGGCTGTCGTTCTTCTTCGACGCCCACATCGACTTCTTCGAAGAGATCGCCAAGCTGCGCGCGGCCCGCCGGATCTGGGCGCGGTGGCTGCGCGACGTCTACGGCGCCAAGTCGGCCCGCGCGCAATGGCTGCGCTTTCATACCCAGACCGCGGGCGTCTCCCTCACTGCCCAGCAGCCGGACAACAACATCGTCCGTACCGCCGTCGAGGCGATGGCCGCGATCCTGGGCGGCACCAACTCACTGCACACCAACGCACTGGACGAGGTGCTCGCGCTGCCGTCCGAGCACGCTGCCCAGATCGCGCTGCGCACGCAGCAGGTGATCGCCGAGGAGACCGGCGTCCTTAACGTTGCCGACCCGCTCGGTGGCTCTTGGTACGTCGAGGCGCTCACAGACCAGATCGAGGCCGAGGCGGAGAAGATCTTCACCCGCATCAAGGAGATCGGTGGGGACGGAACCATCAAGGCCGGCCTGTTGCGAGGGATCGAGAACGGCTGGTTCATCGGCGAGATCGCCGACTCCGCCTTCAGCTATCAGGTTGCGCTGGAGAAGGGCGACAAGCGCGTGGTCGGCGTCAACGTCCTGACCGGAGACGTCGGGGACGAACTCGAGATCCTGCGCGTCTCACACGAGGTCGAGCTCGCTCAGCGCGAGGTCGTCGCCATGCGCCGGGCGGCGCGCGATCAGAGCGCCGTCTCGACCGCACTCGAGCGGATGGTTCAGGACGCGGCGGCTGATCGCAACACCGTGCCGGCGATGCTGGACGCGGTCCGTGCGGAGGCGACGCTCGGTGAGATCTGCAACGCATTCAAGCCGATGTGGGGCGAGTACCGCGAAACGCCTCGCTTCTGAAGCTTTGAAGATTCTGAAGGTTTGAGCGACCGATGCCCGGCCACGTGCTCAGTGGTCGAAGCTTCCGCCGCGACCCTCGCCGCCGGTGAACCGGGCGGCGCCGGCAGCGGCATCGGCAAGGACGGCGCGTCCGTGTAGGAATTCGTTGCGCAAGGCAGCCCGCTCGGTGAGGCCGAAGCCGTCGTAGACCGATCGGCGATCCGAGCAGACGCACGCCTGCGGAAATCGAGCGATCTGAGCCGCGAGCGCCTCCGCCGCCGTTCGCGCGGTGCCCGGTTCCACAACCCGATCCGCGAGCCCGATGTCAAGAGCCTCCGACGCCGTGACCGGGCGCCCAGTCAAGATGAGATCGAGGGCCCGGCCGGCACCCACCAGGCGAGGCAGTCGCACTGTGCCGCCGTCGATGAGGGGCACCCCCCAACGGCGGCAGTAGACACCGAAGATCGCGTCCGCCTCGACCACACGCAGGTCGCACCAGATGGCAAGTTCGAGGCCGCCGGCGACCGCATGCCCGCTGACCGCCGCGATGACCGGCTTGGCCAGCGACATGCGGGTCGGCCCCATCGGTCCGTCGGCACCCATGTCCTCATCTAGCGGATTGGACATGGCGCGCAGATCCGCGCCGGCGCAGAAGGTGCCTCCGTCGCCCCACAGGACGGCCACCCGCGCCGAATCGTCGGCGTCGAACTGCTCGAATGCCGCGGTAAGCGCTCGGGCCGTCGGTCCGTCGACGGCGTTGCGCACATCCGGGCGGTCGAGGACGACTGTCCACACGCTGTCGTTGCGGTCGATGCGCACACTCATGCCCGCGAGCACACCGGCCGCCCCGGTGTTTGTCAACGTCTGGAAAACTGGTCACATGTCTCCTGGTTCCGCGCGCCGCCCCGCACCGCCTAACCCGGCACTGTCCACCGCGATGGCCGGCGCGGTCGACCTCGCCGCCATCCAGGCGCGCAACGAGGCCGCAGCCCGGGCCGCGCAGGCGCCACCCCCTACGCCCGGGGACTACATCGTCGACGTCTCCGAGGCGAGCTTCCAGAGCGATGTGCTGGATCGGTCGTTCCAGGTGCCGGTGCTCATCGACCTGTGGGCCGTGTGGTGCGAGCCCTGCAAGCAGCTGTCGCCGATGCTGGAGAAGCTGGCGGCCGAGGGCGGCGGGTCCTGGATACTGGCGAAGATCGATGTCGACGCGAACCCGCGCATCTCCCAGGCGCTGCAGGTGCAGAGCATCCCCACCGTGTTCGCCGTCATCGGGGGCCAGCTGGTGCCCGGATTCCAGGGGGCGCTTCCCGAGGCCCAGCTGCGCGAGTTCGTCGCGGCAGTCGAGCAGGCCGGCCGCGACGCGGGCCTGCCCGGCGTTCGGGTGAGTGAGGACCCCAGCGGTGGCGACCCCGATGGCGATCCCGCCGCGGCCGCGGCTCCCGAGGCCCCCGAAGATCCGCGCATGGCTGCCGCTGAGCAGGCACTCGACGACGGCGACTACGACCTTGCGGCGCAGCGTTACCAGGCCATCCTGGACTCGGAGCCCGCCAACGCCGAGGTCCAGTTGGCGCTCGGTCAGGTCCGGCTGCTGCAGCGCGTCGACTCCGCCGACCCGGACGCGG
>JALYIS010000083.1 GCA_030775705.1 Actinomycetota bacterium | reverse complement strand
GCGCTGGAGCTCCTGCGCCGCGGCGAGCTGACGATCGAGGGGCGTCTGGTCGACGCCTCCAACGCGACTATGTACTGCGCGGTGACCGTGGACGGGATGGCCGCGGCGTGCGTCTACAAGCCCGTCGCCGGGGAGCGACCGTTGTGGGATTTCCCCGACGGCACCCTCGCCACACGCGAGGTCGCAGCCTACGAGTTGTCGGCGGCGATGGGATGGGACATCGTGCCGCCGACCCTGTACCGCGAGGGGCCGCTGGGTCCGGGGATGGTGCAACTGTGGATCGCCGAGGACGACCACACGGATGTGGCGATGCTGATGCGACGTCGCGATCTTGCGACCCTGCGCCGTATCGCGGTCTTCGACGCTGTGATCAACAATGCCGACCGCAAGGGCGGCCACCTATTGCCCACCCCTGCCGGCCACGTCTACGGGGTGGATCACGGTGTCACGTTTCACGTCGAGGACAAGCTGCGAACCGTGCTCTGGCAGTGGGCGGGCAAGGCGCTGCCCGAGGAGTCGGTGGACGCGTTGAGCTGGGTGCGTGCGCAGCTGGAGGGCGACCTCCGCCACCGGCTGGAGGAGCTACTTACTACTCGGGAAGTGCGCCAGACGGTCTCGCGGGTTGATCGGCTGCTCAGCGCCGGCCGCCATCCCCGCCCCAGCGACGATTGGCCCGCGGTGCCCTGGCCGCCGATCTAGGACGAGCCTGGCTACGCGCGCGGGCGAACAATCTCTTCAGGTCGTGGGATGCATCTCATCTAGGCGAGCCAGAGTCGCGGCGATGCCCTTGCGGTTGCGCGCCGGGAATCCGATCAGGCGCAGGCCGAGGCGGCGCTTGGCTCCGCGCGCATCCCATTGTTCGGTCACCTTCGTGCCGCCTTCGACGGGCTCGAAGACGTAGCGCCAGATGTGGCCGTTGAAGTGCTTCCAGGCAAGCCGCTGCCCCTCGTCAAACTCCACGACGGTGTTGACGATCTTGTAGCTCGCCCCGATCTTCATGTCCATCCCGAACTTGGACCCGAGCGCGAGCCTGTCCACCGTTCCGGGACGAACTGCCTTGACACTTCCGGAGCCGTCGATCACCGGATGCATGGCGGGGTCGGCCACGATGTCGAACAACTTCTGGGCGGGTACGGCGATGACGCGGGTCTCACTGACCAGGTAGGCGCTCATGCGCTGAGTCTGCCCGATAGCGTGGCCGGATGCAGTCCTGGCCGTCGCCCGCAGTCCCCGACCTGCCCGGCATCTCTGCCCCGCTGCGACTGTTCGACTCTGCGAGCGCCACGATCCGGGAGACGACGCCGGGTGATCCCGCTCGCCTCTACGTCTGCGGCATCACTCCCTACGACGCAACCCACCTCGGGCACGCCGCCACGTATTTGACCTTTGACCTGATCCAGCGGCTCTGGCGCGATGGCGGGCACCGGGTTCGGTACGTCCAGAACGTGACCGACGTCGACGACCCGCTGCTCGAACGAGCGCAGCAGACCGGCGAGGACTGGGGGAGCCTGGCCGAGCGCGAAATCGCGCTCTTCCGGGCCGACATGGCGGCACTTCGTGTGCTGGCCCCCGATGAGTACGTCGGGGTCGTCGAGGCGATTCCGGAGATCACCGCGGCGATCGCGGACCTGGTTGCTGCCGGCGCCGCCTATCGGGTCGAGGACGACATCTATTTCGACATCGCCTCCGATCCGCGGTTCGGGTACACGTCGAACCTGGATCGCACCCAGATGATGACCGTCTTTGCCGAACGGGGCGGCGATCCTGCCCGTCCCGGCAAGCGAGACCCACTCGACTCCCTGCTGTGGCGCGGTCGGCGCCCTGGCGAACCGTCGTGGGAGTCGCCGTTGGGGCCAGGCAGGCCGGGCTGGCACATCGAGTGCTCGGTCATCGCGCTCAACCGGCTGGGTATGGGATTCGACGTTCAGGGCGGCGGGACCGACCTGGTCTTTCCGCACCACGAGCACAGCGCTGCGCACGCCGAGGTACTCACCGGCACCTCACCCTTCGCCAGGTGGTACGTGCACAGCGCGATGATCGGTCTGGACGGTGAGAAAATGAGCAAGTCTCGCGGCAACCTGATTCTGGTGTCCAAGCTACGCGCCGCGGGCGTTGACCCGATGGCGATTCGCCTCGCGCTTCTGGACGGCAATTATCGCGAGGACCGGGAGTGGACCGGCGGTCGACTCCCCGCTGCCGAAGCTCGGCTTGGTCGATGGCGCGCGGCGCTGGGTCGCGCCGAGCTGCCGGACGGGACTGAGTTGCTGGGGCAGCTCAGAGACGCGCTTACCGACGACCTGAACACCCCGGCAGCGATCGCGGCGGTCGATCGTTGGGTCGCCGGTGCCGAGGCCGGCGAAGGCAGTCCTGGCGGTGACCCCGGTCTCGTCCGCGACGCGCTCGACGCGCTGCTGGGGATCGCCCTCTGAGCCGCTGTCGAGGATGACGTCAGTCAACCTCTGGGGCCTTGACCGCCGGCATGCCCGCCACCGCGGTCACGGCGACGCAGGTAGCGCTCGAACTCGCGCGCGATCGCGTCACCCGAGGCTTCGCCGAGCTCGCTCTGGTCGATCTCGTCATCACGCTCTTCCAGATTGCGGATGTACTCGCTGACCTCGTCGTCCTCGGCGGCCATCTCATCGACGAGCTTCTGCCATTCGTCGGACTGCTGGGGGAGCTCGGCCAACGGGACAGGCAGGTCGAGGACTTCCTCGACGCGATGCAGCAGCGCCAACGTCGCTTTGGGGTTGGGCGGCTGGGAGACGTAGTGCGGCACGCCGGCCCAGAACGAAATTGCCGGAATGCCGGAGGCAACGCACGCGTCTTGCAGGACACCGACGATCCCGGTGGGACCTTCGTAGCGTGACTTCTCAAGCCCGTAGCGCAGTGCCGACTCGCCATCGTGTGCCGTTCCGGTCACCTGCGTCGGTCGGGTGTGCGGACTGTCGGACAACAGCGCACCGAGCGTGACGACGATACGGACGTCCAGTTCCCGGATCACGCCCAGCAACTCACTGCAGAACGCGCGCCAACGCATGTTCGGCTCGATCCCGCGGACGAGAACGAGGTCGAATTCGGCGCCCGGAGGACGGCAGAACGAGAAGCGGGTGGTCGGCCATGCGATGCGGCGGCTCACCCCGTTCACGAGCGAGACCGTCGGCCGGTTGACCTGGAAGTCGTAGTAGTCGTCGGGATCGAGTTCGGTCAGCGGCTGCGCGTCCCAGACGAGCTCCAGGTGCTCCACCGCGCCAGTCGCTGCGTCGCCGGCATCGTTCCACCCCTCGAACGCGGCGACGAGGATCGGAGTGCTGAGCTGGGGCCAGTCCTGACCGTCGAAGTCGCTCATTGGTCCACCCTACGACCGTCTCGCCGCAGGGCGGGTTCTACCTGCGCCGGGCGCGCCGTTGCTCGCGTGCGCGTGCGGGACACGCCAGCGCCCTGGCCATCACGTCGGCGAGGCCCGCCCAGGCGTGACGGACAAGATGGCAAGCTGGTTCGTGATGTACAAGCCGACCGAACCTTTGCCGACGCCGCGCCTGCCCCCTGGCAACCAGAGCACCGGCCGCGCGCTGCAGGCGGTGTTGTTCGACCTCGACGGGACGCTCGTCGACACCGAGCCGTACTGGATTGCCGCTGAATACGCCCTCGTGCGGGCGTATGGCGGCGAGTGGAGCGACACCCACGCCCATGCGCTGGTCGGGAATGCGCTTCTCACCTCCGCCGACTACATCCGCGAGCACGCGGGAGTGAGTCTCGCGCGTGAGGAGATCGTCGAGCGCCTGCTGGACAGCGTCATCCACTCTGCCGGGGAGCAGATGCCCTGGCGGCCGGGCGCACGCGAACTGTTGGCGAGCTTGCGGGAGCAGGACATTCCCTGCGGCCTGGTCACCATGTCCTACGCACGGTTGGCGCAGACCGTCGTGGACCAGCTTCCGCCGACAACATTCGCCGTCGTCATCACCGGAGATAGCGTGACTGACGGCAAGCCGCATCCGGAGGCCTACCTGACCGCCGCTGCCCGGCTGGGCGTCGTTGCGGGCAATTGCGTCGCCATTGAGGACTCGCCGACGGGAATCGCCTCTGCCGAGGCCGCGGGGTGCGTGGTGGTTGCGGTTCCGCATGCCGTCCCCGTCGAGGAGGCCGACGCCCGCACGACTGTTGGGTCACTCACGCAGGTGACGGTGCAGCGACTGGAGAACCTCGTGCGCGAGCGAATGGCTTCGCGCACAGTCGACTAAGGAACGGCAGGGGTGGCCCGCCGGTCGAGGTCGATGGTCGCCAGAGCGCCTTGCGGGAACGGCGGTGGAGTCCCGCCGAATGCCGGACAGAGCGAGTGGTGGTCGCACCAATCGCACAGTCGACTCGGATTCGGTCGGAAATCGGCCGCTTCGGTGGCACGTTGGATCGCGGCCCAGATCGCCTTCAGCGTCTTCTCGAACCGATCCAGCTCCTCAGCGTCTGGGGTGTAGCTGAGGGTGTCCGTATCAGCGAGATACATCAGCCGCAGTTGCCGGGGAACTATGCCGCGCGTGCGCCAGAGCACCAAGGCATAGAACTTCATCTGGAACAGCGCCTTGGCCTCGAACGCCTCACGCGGAGTCGAGCCGGTCTTGTAGTCGACCACGCGAATATCGCCTGCAGGAGAGACGTCGACGCGGTCGATGTATCCGCGCAGGCGCAGCCCATCGATGACGATCTCGACGCGCTCCTCGCGGGCGGCGGGCTCCAGGCGGGTCGGGTCCTCGAGCCGGAAGTAGTTCTCGACGAGTTGCGCCGCGCTCTCCAGCCAGCCGGCGAGGTCACTCCCGTCGACGTCGTCGCTGAACAGCGTGGCGGAGTCCGGACTCTCGTCGAGCACCTGCTGCCACGCAGCGGGGACCAGCGCCTGCGCCGCGGACACCGTCCGCTCGGTCGCCGGCAGGTCGAACAGCCGCTCAAGCACTGTGTGCACGACAGTTCCGCGGGTTGCCGCGAGTGATGGCGTCTCGGGGAGGCGGTCGATCGTGCGAAACCGGTAGAGCAAAGGGCAGGTCTTGAAGTCGGCAGCTCGGGACGGCGAGAGCGACCCCAGGACAAGCTCGGGCAATACTTCGGTCTCACTCATGGAACTGACGGTAAGGCCCGGGTCTGACAGTCGCGTTGCATCGGGGTTCATAGGTAGTGCAGACGGCCGAGCGGCCAAATGATCAGGAACGCGCGGCCGATGACGTTGGATTGTTTGATCGGGCCGAAGGAGCGACTATCGGCGGACTCGCACCGGTTGTCGCCCATGACGAAAAGCTGGTGGGCGGGCACGGTGATCCTCGTCAGGTTCTGCGTACCGGACCGGCACGCCACGTTCAAATAGGGTTCCTCGAGCGCGGCGCCGTTGACGTATACCATGCCGCCGGCCTCGGTAAGTACATCGCCCGGCAGGCCGATAACGCGTTTGATCAGCACCTTGTCGTTGACGTTCCATCCTGACGGCCGGTTGAACACGACGACGTCGCCCCGATGGACCGAGTGCAAGTGGTAGGACAGCTTGTTCACCAGGACGTGGTCGTTGTTGCAGCCCGAACAGCCGTGCAGCGTGGTCTCCATCGAGGCGGACGGGATGAAGTACGGCGCCACGACGTAGGTCCGCACCGCAACGGCAGCAGCAACGATCAGCACAACAGCGATCACGAGCCGGGCGAGTCCGCCGATCGACCTCGAGCGTGGTGCGTGCGGGCCGTCCGGCGAGCCGCTGCGTTCGCCGACATTGCGATTGGGAGCGTCCACAG
>JALYIS010000082.1 GCA_030775705.1 Actinomycetota bacterium | reverse complement strand
ATGCGGTCGCTCGCGGGGACACGGCTGTTCGGTCGAATCCGGTGCCGCGGGGGCTGGCGACCCGTCGTCAGGGCGGACGTGGTGCGCGGGTGCCGTTGGTGCGGGTGCCGCGGACGCTGCCAAGGATCCTCGCTCCCGCGGAGGCGGACCGGCTCGTCGCAGCGTTGCGCACTGATCGGGATCGGGCGATGGTCACGGCGATGCTGTTGGCCGGGCTGCGTCGCTGCGAGGTGCTCGGGCTGCGGTTCGCTGACGTGCAGGTTGCCGACCGGCGACTGGTGATCACCGAGGGCAAGGGCGGGCATCACCGGGTGGTGCCGGTCGCGAACCGGTTCTTCGACGCGCTGGGCAGGTACCTGCACGAGGAGCGGCCCTCGACCGCTGCGACGGACCGGGTGTTCGTGGTCCTGAAGGGACCACTCCGGGGACAACCGTTGAGCGCCGAAGGGTTGGACGAGATCCTCGCCGGTGCTCGCGGCAGGGCCGGGCTAGAGCACGCGACGTGCCACGAGTTGCGGCATACCTGTCTGACCCGGCTGCGGGAGGCCGGCATGGCGTTAGAGGCAGTCCAGGCCCAAGCCGGACACCGGTCACTGGAGTCCACCCGGGTCTATCTGCACCTGACCAATGACTGGCTGGCCGATCAGTACCGGCGGGCCTCGGCGCTCATCGACGCCGACGCGACAGCGGTCGCGGAGATGCTCGCGGCGCAGGAAGCGGGTGCCCGATGAACGCCATCGCAGCATCACCGGCCGATCCGCAGCGCAGCCAACCCGAGATTGAGTGGTCCGAGATCGCGGCGGCCGCGCCGCAGCTGGCTGAGACGATGAGCCGCTACCTGCGCCAGGCCGCGACGTTCCTCGCCCCGGCCAGCGTCGATTCCGCCGACGGCGCGTTGCGGGTCTTCGCCCGCTGGCTGCTGGCCAACACCAGCGTCGTCGCCGTTGCCGAGGTCAACCGCGACGCGATCGAGGACTTCAAGGTCTACCTCGCCGGCCGGCCTGGCATGCGCGGCAGGTCGTTGAGTGAGAACACCCAGCGGCAGCGGCTACGCACCCTGCGGGTGTTCTTCGAGCGGATCATCGAGTGGGACTGGGCCGACACCCCGCGACGCAACCCGATCCTGAACTGGGACCTGCCCAAACGGCCAGAGCCCCTGCCGAAATTCCTCGACGACACGCAGGCCGCGAAGCTGATGGCCGCTGCACGGGCCAGCCGCGACCCAAGGGACCGGCTGATCGTCGAATTACTCGCCCGCACCGGTATGCGCTCAGGAGAGCTGACCGCTCTGGACGCCGACGCCATGGTCCGCATCGGCCAAGGTCACTGGCTGCGGATCCCGATCGGCAAGCTCCGCAACGACCGCTACGTCCCGCTGCACCCGCAACTGGTCGACCTGCTCAACGCGTGGACCGCGACCAACCTCGAACATATCCGCGAGCACCGACGCTTGGTCGCCGATCATCGCGGCCCGCTGAACCGCTTCATCGTCGAACGCACCGTTGCCCGCGTCGGCCGGGCCGCCGGCGTCGAGGACGTGCACCCACACCGGCTACGGCACACTCTGGCCACCCAGGCCATCAACCGCGGCATGCGCCTGGAGGCGATCGCGGCGCTGCTCGGGCACCGCAAGATGGAAATGACCCTCGTCTATGCCCGCATCGCCAACCGCGTCGTCGCCGACGAATACGAAGCGGTCAGCGCCAAGATCGACGCCCTCTACGGCCAGCAGCTCGACTTGCCCGCCGACTACGAGACCACCGGCATGGCGAAACTGCGTCGCGAATCCCAAGCCCGCATGCTCGGCAACGGACTCTGCACCCGCCCCGTCGAACTTGACTGCCGCATGGAATCGGCCTGCGAAACCTGCTCCTACTTCCGCACCGGCACCGAGTTCTTGCCAATCCTCACCCGTCAACGCGACCACGCCAGCGAACACGGACAAGTCGAGCGGGCAGCGCTGTTCGACGGTCTCATCCAGCGCACCGAAGCCAGCCCCGACCCGACGGACGCAGGCTGATCACCATGCCCAAGATCAGCCTCGAACTCAGCGACGCGGTCGAGCTTGCCGAACTGCTCACCTTCATCGCCGACTGGCTCTCCGGCGCCCAGAAGCAGACCCTCGCCGACAGCCTCACCGCCTTCGTCGGCCATACCGCCCACACCACCGACGAGCTCTGCGCCGACCTACACCGGTTGGTGTTCTTGCTCGGCCTCAGCGACGGCGAACAACTCTTTGGAGAGGCACCATCATGATCGACAAAACCGAACCGGCACCATCAGTCCTTGACAGGATCACCCGTATAACGACGGATCTCGTGCGCGCTCTTGGCGGCAGTTGGTACCGGTGCTGCGCTTAGCGGCGGCCGATGGTGTGGTGTCGCAGACCGTCGATAAGCAGGCCTACAACGTGCCGGGCGTCATAGCGGTTGTCGCTTTCCCCGCCTGCGCACAGATTGCCGACGGCGTACATCAGCTCGAAGGCGCCGATGTCTGAGCGGATCTCGCGTTGCTCTGCGGCGGCGCGCAGCAGCTGGTCGCATACGGGTATGAGCCGGTCGAGGAAGTAGGAGTGCAGCGCAGAAAATCCGGCGTCGTCGGACTGCATCACCGCCGCCAGCCCGTGCTTGGTGACCAGGAAGTCGACGAACCGGTCGATCCACTGCTGCAGTGCGGCGTAGGGCGACTCGACGTGGGCCAGCAGGATGGGCCCGGCGTCGGCGCAGGCCGCCACCTGGTGCCGGTACACCGCGACGATCAGATCGGCGCGGGTGGGGAAGTGCCGGTAGATCGTGCCCATCCCGACGCCGGCACGGGCCGCGATGTCACGCACGGGTGCCTGCACGCCGGATTCGACGAACACTGCGGCGGCGGCCTCCAGCAGTGCCTGCTCGTTGCGCCGCGCATCGGCGCGCTTGCGGACGGGCGCAGCAGAGGCTAAGCCGGTCACTGCGACCACCCCTCACGGCTGCCGGTTGCTAATCGGAGCGTCGCTCCGTATGTTGAGCGGAGCGACGTTCCCATTACATGATGACAGACGGTTAGGAGAAGGCATGCAGTACCGCACCCTGGGCCGCACGGGCGTCCAAGTCAGCTCGCTCGCGCTCGGCGCGATGAACTTCGGCGCCATCGGTCGCACCACGCAGGACGACACGACAGCCATCATCCATGCCGCGCTCGCGGCCGGCATCAACGTCATCGACACCGCTGACTTCTACAGCAAGGGCGAGTCCGAACAGATGGTCGGCAACGCCATCGCGGGACGACGCGAGGACATCGTGCTAGCCACCAAGGCGTACCTGCCGATGGACGACGAGCGCAACCACCGTGGCAGCTCGCGACGCTGGCTGCTCACCGAACTCGAGCACAGTCTGCGCCGCTTGGGCGTGGAGCACGTCGACCTCTACCAGGTCCACCGCTGGGACCCGAGCACCAGTGACGAGGAGACGCTGTCGGCGCTGACCGATCTGCAGCGTGCCGGCAAGATCCGGTACTTCGGATCCTCGACGTTTCCCGCGTACCGCATCGTGCAGGCCCAGTGGGCCGCGCGCGAGCACCACCTGAGCCGCTACGTCACCGAGCAGCCCAGCTACTCGATCCTGCAGCGCGGCATCGAAACCCACGTCCTCCCCGTCACGCAGGACTACGGGATGGGCGTACTGGCGTGGAGCCCGCTGGCGTCGGGCTGGCTGTCCGGCGCGATCCGGGCGGGCCGCGAGATCAGCACCAGTCGCGCCACGATGATGCCGCAACGCTTCGACCTGTCCCTACCGGCCAACCAGGCACGCCTCGACGCCGTCGAACAGCTCGTGAGGATCGCCGACGACGCCGGTCTCACACTCATCCAGCTCGCTCTCGGCTTCGTGACGGCGCACCCCGCTGTCACCAGCGCGCTCATCGGCCCGCGCACGCTGGACCACCTGCACTCCCAGCTCGCCGCCGCGGACACCGTGCTCGGCTCGGATGTGCTCGACGCCATCGACGAGGTTGTCCCACCCGGTCTCGATCTCGCGCCAGAGGAGAAGATCGACACGCCGCCGGCACTGCTCGACGTAGCGTTGCGGCGGCGGCGATGACCCGGGCATCGGGGGCGGTGCCCTCGTTCGGCATCATGACAGCGCCGCAGCAGGTCCACTACGCCGAGCTGGTACAGGTCTGGCTCGAGGCCGACGCCGTCGAGCCGATCGAGCACGCCTGGTTCTTCGACCACCTGCTGCCCATCGCCGGCGACCCGACGGGACCCATCCTCGAGGGGTGGACGCTGCTGTCCGCGCTGGCGGCACAGACCGAGCGACTACGCATGGGGCTGCTCGTCACCAGCAACCGGTTCCGGTCGCCGGCCGTGCTCGCGAAGATCGCAGCAACTGTCGACATCGTCTCCGGCGGACGGCTCGACTTCGGCATCGGTGCCGGATCGCGACCCAGCATGCCGATCGCGCGCCGCGAGTACGACGCGCACGGACTGCCCTACCTCGACGCCGGCAGCGCCGTCGCCAGTCTCGCCGAGGCCTGCACGATCATCACCCGGCTCTGGACCGAGACCGAACCGTTCGACTTCGCCGGAACCCACCACCGGCTGACCGGGGCATTGTGCAACCCGAAGCCCGTGCAGCACCCCCGGCCACCGTTTGTCATCGGAGCCCGGGCGAAGGCCACCCTGCGCGTCGTCGCCCAGCACGCCGACGTCTGGAACTACCCCGGCGACGACATCGACGACGCGCTGGCCCGCCGCGACCTGCTCCACGGCTACTGCCGCGACATCGGCCGCGACCCCGCCGAAATCACCAACTCCCTGGTCCTCGGAGTCGCCTACGACAACCCGACCGCCACGAGAACGCAGATCACCCGCGCCATCGACAACGACTTCACGCACATCGTGCTGTCCCTGCCCGCGCCCTACCCGGACCGCGTCGCCCACTGGGTCGCCGACGAACTGATCTCCCGCAGCCAATCCTAGGCCGCACGCACCCGGATACATCTGCGCCAGTCCGCGTGCACACATCACGAGCAGAACGACGGTTGTGGGGGTCCGAACGTGCCGTGGCAGCGGCAACGCGAACGACCGGCCAGAGCGGCACTCGACTAGGTGATCATCCACGACCTAAATCGGATCAAGTCAAACCTCGACCACGTCCTCATTGGTCTGGCCGGCGTATTCGTCCTCGACACCGAGAACTTGTCCGGTGCCGTAGAGGCAGTAGGCGACCAGTTGCGCATCACCCGACCGGACGAAAGCAGGCTTACAGCGGCGACCATCTCGCCGTCCAGGCCCGTGCCGAAGGTTTCGAACTGAACCAGGTGCTGAAGCAGCGGTGCAACTTGACCCCATGGGTCAGTGCCGTGATCGTCCTCTGGGCGGACCTCCCGGAGCGCGCCGTCGGAGGGCGCAACATGGCGTACGTCCACGGTAACCACCTGGTCGACTGGCTACTCGGACGACCCGCCCAACTCAAGGCCCACCAGATTGACCAACTCGCCGCCCGCGCTACAACCTGGCCAACGCCGCCGCACCACGACCACGCCGGACTCGATCACCGCGGCCTCGTAGTCCCAGTGCGCCAAACCTCCAGACACCCGCCCAATCAACACCGCAACCATCGCACCGATTGCATCGATCGACGAACCGTCGCCTCTGATGAAATCTGGGACGGCCGTGGGGCGTGAAATCAACGGCCCTCTCGCCGCGACCGCTAGGGTTCGGTCACGCCGACGGAGGCTTGGGGTGAACGTGGCATCACTCGAGGATCGCGTTCGTATTGACGCGATGGCGTGGCTCACTGTGCGCACGAACGACGGCCAGGACGCGATCCGTTCGAACGACTTGCTGGACTTCACGGTCAACGGGGAGCCCTTCCGGTTGATGGATCCCCAGCGGGGAATCCGTTCCCCGAGGGGCTTCGCCGCCCGCGCTCTCGATCCGCACGGTCTACACGCCGCCCAATCAGGGTGCGCCCTATGACGATCGTGTCGGCGAAGACGGGCTGCTCCGGTACAAGTGGCGCGGCGATGATCCGGATCACCCAGAGAACCGCGCGTTGAGGGCGGCGATGGAACGCCAGGTCCCGTTGATCTGGTTCTTCGGCGTAGGGACCGCGGTCTAAAGCCGGTGTTCCCGGTGTACCTACTGTCCGAGGAACGCGACAAGCAGCAGTTCATCATCGACCCCGATGTCGCCCGCGGGTTGGTGGCGCCAGGGAGCCCGGTGGAGGAGACGCTGCGCCGCTACATCGTGCGCGAGACCCGTCAACGTCTGCACCAACCAGTGTTCCGCGCAATGATCCTCAGGGCGTACGAAGGCCGGTGCGCTGTGTGCGACCTCGGGCACTCGGAGCTGCTCGACGCCGCGCACATCGTCCCCGACTCAGACGAAGGTGGAATCGCGTCGGTGCGCAACGGCCTGGCGATGTGCAAGATCCACCATGCGGCCTTTGACAGGTCGATCCTCGGCATCCGTCCGGATCATGTAGTGGAGATCCGTCAAGACCTGCTGGACGAAATCGACGGACCAATGCTCAAGTACGGACTGCAGGAGCGTCACGGACAGCCACTGATGCGGTTGCCGAGGTCGCGTGCTGAGCGGCCGAGCGTGGACCTGCTCGAGGTCAGCTACATCAAGTTCAGGGCCGCGTCCTAAGACTTGGTCGGTGCGATTCCGTGGATCTCCGCAACTGGAAAACGACTTCGGGCGGCCTCGACCTTCTCGTTGGTCACTGGGATGAGGTCGATTCCCACCGAGTCCGCCAGCTGCAGTAGGTAGATGAAGACATCCGCGAGCTCCTCCCCGACCCGCGACCGCAGTGGTTCTTGCGCTGCCATTTCTGCGGCATCGGCGGCAGGGAGCCACTGGAACAGTTCGGCAAGCTCGCCCACCTCACCGACGAGCGCCAGGAGCAACGATTTCGGATCATGAAACTTCTGCCAGTCGCGTTCTGCGACGAACTCGCGGATCGATGTTTGTAGCAGCGCCAGCGGGTCCACACCCATAACCCTGCCACGAGGATGAGGAGGTCGTAACATCACGGGCGCGGCCCGACGGGCGAATGCTCCGCAGCGTTCCATGAAGCCCCCACCCGCACGAATCGCTTCGTGCTGCCTGGGGATCGTCCGTGACGCTTCGATACAACGCTGCCGCTCTGGCTCGCGATGCGAGGACGGACTCGGTGGTTGAGAAGCTACTGGAACAATGCTGTTTCAATACGGGCGCAAGACCGGCGCATCAGAGATCCGATCGTGGCGCCACAGCATCCCGGCCCTGGCGCAGGATCTGGTGGACGCCGGTCTCGACGGCGTCGAAGTGTTGCTTGAATATCGCCTGCCGTTGACCTCGCGTCGCGTAGATGCGGTGCTGGCCGGTCGGCATCCAGGCACTGGCCGGCCGTCCTTTGTGGTCGTCGAACTCAAGCAATGGTCGCGGGTCCACGCGTGGGAGGGCGACCCTGACCTGGTCGAGGTAGACGGGATGCGGGGTGGCCCGAAGCTGCACCCAGGAATCCAGGTCCGCGGGTATTGCGACACCATCGTCGACTTCACGCGATCGCTGAGCGGCGATTCCGACTCGGTTGCCGGTGTCGCCTATCTGCACAACGCGCTGAGTCGCCAACCGGTGGTAGATCTGTTCGATCGACGGCCCGACCAGCACAGTCAGGTCTTCACCGGGGCGGATCGGGGCGAGTTCCATGAGTTCCTCCGTTCCCGGCTTGATCCCGACGTCATCGGGGCTCCTTATGCCGATGAACTGCTCCGTTCAGCGGTCGGGCCCTCCAAGCAGTTGCTTGCCCTTGCCGCGGAAGAGGTACAGAACCGGGAGCAGTTCGTCCTGCAGGGCAACCAAGAGCTGGCCTACAAGCTAGTGATGCACGAAGTTGCGCGCGCTCAACGCGAAGACACGAAAGCGGTGGTCATCGTTTCCGGTGGCAAGCGGAAAGAGCGTTATCGCACTGTCACTGCTCGGTGAGCTCGCTCGACAAGGGCGATCGGTCATGCACGCCACCGGCTCGCGCTCATTCACGATGACCCTTCGCAAGGTCGCAGGGGCGCGCAATCCGCGAGTCCGCAAGCTGTTCAAGTATTTCAACCAGTTCATGGACGCCGAACGCAACGGCCTCGACGTGCTGATCCTGGATGAGGCGCACCGGATCCGGGAGACATCGGCAAACCGGTACACGAAGGCCGAACATCGCACCGGACGCTTGCAGCTGGAAGAGCTGATAGCGGCATCGCGCGTACCGGTGTTCCTGCTCGACGAACATCAAGTCGTGCGCCCAGGCGAAATGGGGGCCGTCGAGTCGATTGCTGCCTACGCCCGCACGTGTGGGCTACGGGTCCACGAGGTCGACCTGCCGGACCAGTACCGATGCGGCGGCAGCCAGGAGTACGTCGACTGGGTCGTCGCTTTGCTGGGCTTGGTCGGCGATGGTGCCCACACTCGTCCTGCCGACGACCGATTCGAAGTCCGTGTGGCCGACTCACCCGAGGAACTCGAGCAGATCATCGCACCAAGGCAGCCGACGGCTACTCGGCGCGTATCACAGCCGGCAATTGCTGGCCGTGGAGCGATCCGTTGCCGAACGGTGAACTGAATCCTGACGTGCGGATCGGCAACTGGGCTCGACCCTGGAACGTCAAAGGCGATAGCCGCGTCGGCGATGCACCTCCGGCCGCGACCTGGGCAACCGATACCGGCGGGATCGACCAAGTCGGATGCGTCTACACGGCACAGGGCTTCGAGTACGACTGGAGCGGCGTCATCATCGGGCCCGACCTGGTCTGGCGCGACGGACGGTTCGTCAGCGATCGCAAGGCCAACCGCGACCCAGACTTCCGTAGCCGCAAGAACGTCGACGACAAGCAGTTCGACGACCTCGTTCGCAACGTCTACAAGGTGCTGCTGACCCGCGGGCTGGTGGGCACGGTCATCTACTCAACTGACACCGAAACCCGGGCCGCACTCAAGAGGTTTGCTAGCGAGCGCTGAGTTGTTACAGGAGACATCGACGGATGCGTCCGTCGTTGATCAGGAGCGCCGCGTTCGAACGTAGCGGTTCGGCCCTGTGCATGGACGAAGGCCGTGCACACAATGGGAGACGGCAGACGCTGTCCGGTGTCGGGCATTCGGGGCATCCAGGAAACGAAGAAGCCGCTGGCCGTGTGTGCCACGGTGTCCACTAGCGCTGAAGCGACCCTAAAGTTCCCTCACCCGTGCGGCGTTGTCATTGATCGCGTCGTGAAGGCGTCCGCCGCAATGTTGCGATCGTGCGGACCCATCCGGCCATTTGTTCGCGATCTGTCGAGAGTTTGTCAGCCAATGTTGCCCTGTCGGCACTGGTGATCAGGCCCTTCTGGCAACTTGCCGTTGACCGACATTGCCATTGCCATCCTCCGCAGGTTGCTGCGGTCCCGGGTAGGGGAGCACGGAAGGGGCAAGTGGACGGTGGGCTGAGGTCACCTTGCAACGGGGGTCACGTCGGGTCGAACCGGTGGACATCGGATCGACTAGCGCACTCACCGGCCTCCGGATTGGTCCGGCCGATGCGAATGGTTGGTGCCCCACATTGATGGTGTGGGGGATTGGCACGCTTCAATGGACGCGGCTCCACATGGCTCCTCGCCTACGTCGACCGACGCCGCGCCGAGGGCAAACCCGACCGTGAGATCCGCCGGGCACTCAAGCGCGACATGGCCCGCGAACTATTCCGAGCACTAGAAGGCACCGCGGCCGTTTGACATATAGAAGCCTCATTGGTGTGGCGGACACCGTTGGAGGTAGCTGGTCGGGGGTGGCTTGCCGCTCTCGATTGCTCGCGTGGGCTTCGCCGAGTTGGGTAAGGCGGCAGGCAGGCCGGGAGGGATCTGGCCAACGGCCGCCCGCCACCATTCGTGGCCAACTGCCCCGTGCATTGCTCTCGCGCCGTCACGAATGTTGCCTGTAGCGGGCACGGCGAGTCGGCACAGGCCCTGTTCTCGGGCCACGCGGAGAGGTCGGTCGCGTCATGGTGTCTGGGTCATGAATGCGACCGGGTGAGGTCGTACACGGTGGTGGCGCCGACAGTTGTCGCAGTGAAGTGTGCGGCGACCCAGGCAGTGATCTGGCTGCCCTGTCCGCCACCGCCACCACCGGGCCCGGCGCCGCCGCCGACACCGCCGATGAAGTAGTGGATCTTTCCCGCGGCCACGTATTGCTGGAATTGTGCGAGTGTCGGGGAGGCGTCACCGCCGTTGAAGCCGCCGATGGACATGACCGCCTTGCCGCTGGCGAGTTCCAGCGGGCCGGCTGTCTGCGAGCCGATCGCGGCGGCCGCCCAGGTGTTGTTGGTTGCCTTGAGCAGGGTTGTCACAGCCGCGCTCACTGCCGCGCCACCGCCGCCCGCGCCGGCCCCAGCTCCGCCCGTCTCACCAAGCCCCGCCGCGCCGCCAACGGTCCCGGGGGGGCCGGCAAAACCGCCTGCGGCCAATCCGCCCGCAGGTCTGCCC
>JALYIS010000081.1 GCA_030775705.1 Actinomycetota bacterium | reverse complement strand
GCCGCGAGGCGCTCGGCCGCCTCGACCACGTTGGTCAGCAGCATCGCCCGTGTCATCGGCCCGACTCCACCAGGGTTGGGGCTGAGGTGACCCGCTACCGCGGCGACGTCGGCGGCCACGTCGCCGGCGATGGCGCCGTCCACTCGGCTGACGCCGGCATCCAGCACGGCAGCCCCGGGCTTGATCATGTCTGCGGTGATGAGCCCTGGCGACCCTGCCGCGGCGACGACGACGTCGGCCCGCCGCACGTGCGCGGCGAGATCACGTGTCGCTGTGTGGCAGACGGTCACCGTGGCGTTCTCCGCGCGCCGGGTCAGCATGAGCGCGAGCGGGCGACCCACCGTGATGCCACGACCGACAACCACGACGTCGACACCTGCGATCGGCACGCCGTGACGACGCAGCAGCTCGATGATGCCGGTCGGGGTACAGGGCAGCGGGGCCGGCTTGCCGAGCACCAGCCAGCCGAGATTCACCGGGTGCAACCCGTCCACATCCTTGGCCGGGTCGACCGCGGCGAGGATGGCGAACTCGTCGAGCCCGGTCGGCTGCTGGACCAGGAACGCGGTACACGCCGGGTCGGCGTTCAGCTCAGCGACGACGGCTTCCACGTCGGCCTGGCTGCTCGCGGCGGGCAGCTCACGCTGGATGCTCGCAATGCCGATCTGCGCGCAGTCCTTGTGCTTGGCGTTGACGTACCAGCGGCTTGCGGGGTCGTCACCGACCAGGACCGTACCCAGCCCTGGCACGATCCCTTGGGACGCGAGAGCGGCCACCCGCACGGCGAGCTCGGTCTTGATCTCGGCCAGGGTTGCCTTGCCGTCCAGGATGATCGCGGTCACGGCTCAATCCTGCCATCAGGTGGCCCGGGTCCTCGCGTCCGTCCGATCGTGGGTGGCTCAGTGGAAGAAGTGGCGGGCACCGGTCAGGTACATGGTGACTCCTGCGGCCGCGGCCGCCTCGACCACCAACGCATCGCGGATCGAGCCGCCCGGCTGGACCACCGCCCGCACACCCGCCTCGAGCAGTACTTCGAGGCCGTCGGGGAACGGGAAGAACGCGTCCGACGCCGCCACCGAGCCGGCCGCGCGGCTCCCCGCACGCGCCACCGCCAAGCGGCACGAGTCGACGCGGTTCACCTGCCCCATGCCGACGCCCACGGTGGCCCCGTCCGCCGCGAGCAGGATGGCATTCGACTTGACCGCGCGGACGGCGCGCCAGGCGAATGTGAGGTCGGAGAGGGTGCCCGCGTCAGCGGCGTCACCGGTGGCCAGAGTCCAAGCAGACGGGTCGTCGCCCGGGGCGTCGAGGCTGTCGGCCACCTGCACGAGCAGGCCGCCGCTGATCGGCCTGAGCTCGGTGACGGGGCCGGCGGCCGGCGGCTGCGCGACGAGCACTCGCAGGTTCTTACTGCTACGCAACTGTTCCAGGGCATCCTCGTCGAAGCCGGGCGCAACAATCACCTCGGTGAAGATGTCCGCCAGCTGCGCGGCCATGGCGAGCGTGACCGGGCGGTTGGTGGCGATCACCCCGCCGTAGGCGCTGGACGGGTCACAGGCGTGGGCCTTGCGGTGCGCCTCGGCGATATCGACGCCGACGGCTATGCCGCAGGGGTTGGCGTGCTTGATGATCGCGACACACGGCTCGGGGAAGTCATATGCGGCGCGACGGGCGGCGTCGCTGTCCACGTAGTTGTTGTAGCTCATCTCCTTGCCCGACAGCTGTTCGGCCTGCGCCAGCCCGGCACCGTCCTGCGCGACATACAAGGCCGCGCGCTGGTGCGGATTCTCGCCGTAGCGCAGCACGGCGGCGCGCTCCCAGGACGCCGCGATCCAGCCGGGAAAACCGCTGGGCTGTCCCGCCGCGGCGTCATCTGGTGCCACCGCATTTCCCAGCCACGAGGCGACGGCGATGTCGTAGGCGGCCGTGTGCCGGAACGCGCCTACCGCGAGCCGTTGGCGCGCGGGCAGGTCGAATCCTCCGGCCCGCACCGCATCGAGGACATCACCGTAGTGACCGGGATCGACGACCACGGCCATCGAGCCGTGGTTCTTCGCGCTCGCGCGCACCATCGCCGGGCCGCCGATGTCGATCTGTTCGATGATCTGGGCAGAGGCCGCCCCACTGGCCGCGGTCTCGCGAAACGGGTAGAGGTTGACGACCAGCAGTTGGAAGGGCTCGATGCCGAGGTCCCGGATCGTGGCCAGGTGCTCCGGCTGGGCTTGATCGGCGAGCAGCCCCGCGTGCACGTGCGGGTGCAGCGTCTTGACCCGCCCGCCGAGGATCTCGGGAAATCCGGTGACACCCTCGATCGGCGTCACCGGCACCCCGAGGTCGCGGATGTGGGCCGCGGTCGAGCCGGTCGACACGATCTCGACCCCGAACGCGTGCAGCCCACGCGCAAGATCTTCCAGACCCGTCTTGTCGTAGACGCTGACGAGGGCGCGGCGGATGGCAATCTGGGTCACAGGGTCTCCTGGCAGAGCTGGCGGATGGTGCTGACATAGAGGGGCTTCTCGACGAGCTGGATGCGTTCGCGCAGGCAGTCCTCATCATCGCCGGGCTCGATGGCGACGATGCGTTGGGCGATGACCGCACCCGTGTCGACACCTTCGTCCACCCAGTGCACGGATACGCCGGTCTGATGCACCCCGGCTGCCAGCGCGTCGCGGACCGCGTGCGCGCCGGGGAATGCCGGCAGCAACGCGGGATGCGTATTGACAATCCGGAAGCGCTGCACCAACGGTGGTGCTAGCAGGCGCATGAAGCCGGCGAGCACCACGAGATCCGGTCGGTGTGCGGCGATCGCCGCGCCGAGAGCGTCGTTCCAGTCGGCACGAGTCCGATGATCGGCCAGCGCTTCGCTGAAGGTCGCCACCCCCGCCGACCGGGCGCGCTCGATCGCGTAGCAACCAGGGATGTCGGTACCCACGGCGACGACGTGCGCGCCCAGCGTGCCCTGCTGTTCGGCTTCGAGAACCGCCTGCAGAGTGGTGCCGTTGCCCGATGCCAGCACGACAATGCGTTTCGCGCGGTCCGGCACTCGACAACCCTACCCGGCGAGTTGGCCGCCCTCGTCCGGTTCATCGGCCGGCGACGGTGCGTGAACGCGCGTCGGCGCAACGGTCTGCTCGCGCAGGCGCTCACGCCAGCCGATGACCGTCGCGGGCACCCGCCGGTGCGTGAGGAGACTTCGCAAGCTACCTACGCTCACCACCATCGCCGAGGCCACCGCGAGCGCGGCACCGACTGCCAGGCCGACCTGTGCCGGAGACGCGCCGACAGTGCTCAGCCGCCCACCGCCGATGGCGCCGCCGCCCTGCCAGGTCAAGACGATCAGCACAAGCGCAGCCAGTAGTGCCGCGCCGAGCGCGGTGCCGAATCGCGTGCCCAACCCTTCGGACCGATACGCGATCCGAGCGATCGCCGCGCCGGCCACGAGCGGCGTGAGGGCCATCAGTACCCAGACTGCCGGGC
>JALYIS010000080.1 GCA_030775705.1 Actinomycetota bacterium | reverse complement strand
CCCATGACCAATGCTCTGGCTCGCGCCGGACATCACGTCATTTACGCCAATACCCGATACCGCGGGGCTGATTACGCACTGATCATGGAGAAGGTGGCACAGGACCTCGGTGCTTGTATCCGTGACGCCAAGCAGCGCCTAGGTTACGACAAGATCGTCCTCGCCGGATGGAGCGGCGGGGGATCGCTATCGGTCTTTTATCAGCAACAGGCACAAAGGACCACGATCACCGAGACTCCTGCGGGCGACCCCATGAATCTCAAGGGCGAGCACCTCACACCGGCCGACGGACTGATGTTGCTCGCCGCGCACGTCAGTCGACACGGCACGTTGACCGAGTGGATGGACGCCTCGATCACCAATGAGCTCGACCCGAGCAGACGCGATCGTGATCTTGACCTCTACGACGACTCCAACCCGAACCAGCCGCCCTACGCCCACGACTTTCTGGAGGAGTACCGCGCTGCCCAGATCGCCCGGAACCGTCGCATCACAGCGTGGGTCAAGGACAGACTGGAGAAGTTGCGCCGCGGCGGGAGGCCCGACGATGAATTCGGTTTCGTGACGCACGGAACGATGGCCGACCCGCGCTGGCTCGACCCTACGGTTGACGCAAACGACCGAGTTCCCCGCACTTGCTATCTCGGTGACCCGCGCGTGGTCAACATGAGCCCAGTCGGGCTGGCCAGATTCTCGACATTACGCAGCTGGCTCTCGCAGTGGAGCTATGACGACGCCCGCGCCGATGGTGTGGTGTGCGGCCGCGACGTCGCCGTCCCCTCGCTGGTGATCGGTAACAGCGCAGACGACGCCTGCACGCCCAGTCACACGCAGCGGCTCTACGACGCGATAGGACACCCCGACAAAACACTGAAAATCGTCCAAGGTGCGACGCATTACTACGCCGGCGAGGCGCAGCGTCCTTATCTCGCCGAAGCGGTAAACACGGTGAGCACGTGGTTGGGCGACCACGGCTGGGGATCGCGGTGAGTACACCCGCGATCTCCAGCGTCGAGGTGGCGAACGGTCTACGGGAGTTCTTCGCCGACCACCCGGCGCTCGCTGACCTTCGAGCTTCGCTGGACGCACCCGACGCACCTGCCTGGGACACAGCGGTATGGGACCTGCTGGCCGGACAGCTTGGTGTTGCCGGACTCGTGGTGCCCAGGGACTATGGCGGCATCGGCCTAGGGGCGATCGCCGCAACGGGGGCGTGTTACGAAGCGGGAATCGGTCTGTACCCAGGCCCGCTGCGATCGACGCTGATCGCCGCGCTGGTGCTGAATCACGCAACGCCCTCGACCGACACTGCCGGATGGATGACTGGATTCGCCGACGGCGAGCTAACGGCCACTGTCGCATTGGACGAGTCGTGCGTCGATGCCAGCGTCGCCAATCAAATGCTGAGCGGCACCGTCCGCCGGATTTGCGATGCCGGCGGCACCGATCTCCTAGTTGTGCCGTATGCCGACAACCGCGTGGCCGTGGTGCGCACCGATGCTCCCGGCGTGGTCGTCACACCGCTGCGCTCGACCGATCCGAGCCACCGCTACGCGGACATCTTGTTCAGCCGAGTCTCGGCTGTCGACGTCATATTCGAGGCCCAACGTCTCGCTGACGTACTCGACATGGCGCAGTTGCTGATCGCCGCTGAAGCCGCCGGTGGGACCGCCGGCTGCCTATTGATGGCAGCTGACTATGCCCGTACCCGCACACAATTCGACGCGCCGATTGCCACGTTCCAGGCCATCAGCCACCGATGCGCTGAACTTGCGGTCGATCTCGAGGGCCTACGTTCCCTGGTCAGCTCCGGAGCCCGGGCCGCCGATGAGGGTGCGCGTGCCCGGCTCCGCGCCCTGGCCCCGCTGGCGCGCGCCCAGGCCAGCGACGTCTTCTGCGCGGCGGCCAGCACGCTCATCCAGGTGCATGGCGGAATTGGCTTCACCTGGGAGCACGACGCCCACCTGTACTTCCGCAGGGCGCACACCCTGCGGCACTGGTTCGGTAGCCCGGAGGAGTTGCGCGAACACGCTTTGCAACGTCGGGCGATCGACCTCATCCGTCCCTGACCGAATCGAGCGGATCAATCTGACCGCATCAAGGAGAAGCACTGTGACCGACGCAGTAATCGTAGAAGCCGTCCGAACTCCTGCCGGCAAGCGCTTCGGCTCGCTGTCCGGCTGGCACCCGGCCGAGTTGCTGGCTCAAACCCTGAGGGCGATCGTCGACCGCAGCGGGATCGATCCGGCGACAATCGACGATGTCTTCGTCGGGTGCGTCACGCAGGTCGGAACGCAAAGTACGAACATTGCGCGGACCGCGGCTCTGGCTGCGGGTTTCCCGGACGCGGTCCCCGGCACCACGATCGACCGCCAGTGCGGTTCGAGCCAGCAAGCACTGTCCTTCGCTGCCCAGTCGATTATGTCCGGCGTCAACGACATCGTCGTCGCGGCTGGCGTCGAATGTATGACCTCGGTGCCGATGTTCTCTAACGCTCCCGGCGGTGACATAACCGCCGCTTACGG
>JALYIS010000079.1 GCA_030775705.1 Actinomycetota bacterium | reverse complement strand
GCGCTGGAGGTCACCGCTGTGCATTCGGTGGCCGGACTGCTCAGCGATCGGGCGCGCCTGGTCCGCCGTGCGCCCTTGCAGGCTCCCCACCACACCGCCTCGGTCGCCGCGCTCGTGGGCGGCGGCTCCCATCTGGCCAGACCGGGCGCGATCAGCCTGGCCCACCAGGGTGTTCTCTTCCTCGACGAGGCACCGGAATTTTCGCCGCGAGCCCTCGACGCGCTTCGACAGCCGCTGGAGAGCGGTGAAGTGGTCCTGCACCGCGGCGGCGGGGCGGTTTCGTATCCAGCTCGATTTCAGCTCGTCCTCGCCGCCAACCCCTGCCCGTGCGGGGGAAAGTCTGCCTCGTGCCTCTGCCCGCCCCAGGTGCGCCGCCGCTACCAGCAGCGGTTGTCCGGGCCGCTGCTGGACCGCATCGATGTCCGCCTTCACATCCAGCCGGTGGCGCACGCAGATCTGTTCGAAGTGTGTGACCGCGAGACGAGTGCCACCGTGGCGGCCCGAGTCTGCCAGGCGCGTCTGGCCAGCGAGCAGCGATGGAGAGGCACTCCGTGGAGCGTGAACGGCTCCGTTCCGGGTGCGGTCCTGCGGTCCTCGAGATGGGCGCTTTCGGCCGCGGCACTCAGGCCCGCCCACGACTACCTGCAACGAGGTGACATCACCGCGCGCGGTTTCGACCGCGTGCTTCGTCTCGCCTGGACTGTCGCGGATCTTGTCGGGCACTGCATTCCTGATAGCGGCGATGTAGGCGAGGCGCTGTTCTACCGGACCGGCGTGTACGGCGGGCCATCGTGAGCGTCCAGCAGGTGATGGATGAGCAGATATTGCTGGCTCGGGCGTTTCTGAGCCGAGTTGCCGAGCCTGCCTCGGCCGCTGTGTGGCGTCTGGTTCGAGACAGGGGCCCGGTAGCGGCGGCCCGAGCCATCCAGGACGCGACAGCGCCGCAGGACGTCCGGCAACTCACTGACGCGCGCCGCACCTGGGTCGACCCGTCGGCCGATCTCGAGGCCGCCGAGCGGCACGGAATCCGCCTCATCGGTCCGGAGTCTGCGCAATGGCCGCACTTCGCACTTTCCGCGCTTGAGCACGCCGGTACGCGGTTGGCGCATCTCGTCCCGCCCCTGGCTCTCTGGGTGCGAGGCGAGGCGGACTTGACAGCTCTGGCAGTGCGATCGGCGGCCATCGTCGGATCGCGAGCGGCCACCAAATATGGCGAGCACGTCACCGCGGAACTCGCCTATGGACTGGCCCGCGCAGGCGTCTGGGTGGTCTCGGGGGGCGCATACGGAATCGACGCTGCGGCGCACCGCGCTGCGCTCGCCGGCGACGGCCACACAGTTCTGGTCTCGGCCGGTGGTCTCGATCGTCCCTACCCGGGTGGGAACGCCACGCTGTTCGAGCGCGTGGCGCAGTCGGGCCTGCTCATCTCCGAGAGCCCACCGGGAACGGCGCCCCAACGGCACCGCTTCCTCAGCCGGAATCGGTTGATCGCGGCGTTCTCGACCGGCGTTGTCATCACGGAGGCTGCGCTGCGCTCGGGGGCCGCCAACACTGCTTCCCACGCCTTCGCGATGGGTCGCCCGGTCATGGCGGTACCCGGTCCGGTCACCTCGCCGATGTCCGCCGGGTGCCACGCGTTGCTGGCGCGCGAGCCCGCCGCGCAGCTGGTCACGTGTGTGGACGACGTCCTCAGGATCGTCGGCACCATCGGCGAGGGGCTTCGCCCTGATGCTGGTGCCGGTCCGGTCGGGGACGTCCGGGACGAACTCGACCAGCTCGGCCCCACAGCACGCCGCGTATTCGACGCGCTCCCCGCGCGCAGCTGCGTCACACCCGACGAGATTGCCCTGCGCAGCGGGATCGCCGCCCTCGAGGTGATCCGGGCGCTTCCCCTGCTTGATATCGCCGGACTTGTCGAGGCCGAGGGCGCGGGATACCGCATTGCGTCTCGTCTGCGAGCGAGAAATCGCGGATTCACCGCCGGATCGCCGGGCCGTTAGCGTGGCGGCTTGACCCAGGGCTCCGGGAAGCGGACGGTCACGGGGTGGCGCTCGGCAGCGGTGGAGACGCACGGGTCGACTTGATCGCACTGCGTGCCGGGTTGCCCGCAGCCATGCAAAGCGCGATCGAGGCGTTCGAGCGCCATCTACGGCTCGAGCTCAATCGGTCCGAGCACACGATCCGCGCGTACGGCGGGGACCTCGTGGGCTTCCTCGACCATCTTCGTCGCCTCGGCGGTCAGAGCGTTGCCGACATCGACCTGGCCAACCTGCGGGGCTGGCTGGCGATCCAGCGCAACTCCGGCGTCGCGCGCAGCACCCTGGCCCGCCGCGCCGCGTCGCTACGCACCTTTACGGCGTGGGCGTTGCGCTGCGGCCTGGTCCCCACCGACCCGGGACAGCTGCTGGCCAGCCCTCGAAGCCACCGCACGTTGCCCCCGATCCTGAACGTCCGCGAGGCAGCCGCTGTCATGCAGGGTCCGGTCACCACGGAGCCCACCGACGCCGACCGCGCCCAGACTGTCCCCAGCCAGGCGCCCGGTCGCCCGACCGAAGATCTCAGCCCGATGAGTATCCGTGATCGCGCCGTCGTCGAACTGCTCTACGGCAGCGGAATCCGGGTCTCCGAACTGGTCGGGCTGGACATCGACGACGTGGACCGGGGCCGCCTGGTCCTACGGGTGCTCGGCAAGGGCGCCAAGCAGAGAACGGTTCCCTACGGCGTGGCCGCCGATCGGGCTCTCGATGACTGGCTGCGCCGTGGGCGCCCGGCCGTGGCAGGCGCACACAGCGGCGCCGCGCTGTTGTTGGGGGCACGTGGGGGGCGCCTGGATCAGCGCACCGTGCGGTCCGTCGTCCACCAGCGTGTCCGCGCCGTTGCGGGCGCGCCCGATCTGGGTCCGCACGGGCTGCGACATTCCGCCGCCACCCACCTGCTTGACGGAGGCGCCGACCTGCGAACCGTTCAGGAATTGCTTGGGCACGCCAGCCTCGCCACGACCCAGATCTACACCCACGTCTCGGTGGATCGCCTTCGCCTGACCTACACGCGAGCCCACCCGCGCGCCTGAGGCTCAGGCTTCGTTCGGCTCGGAAATAGGGAAATCTCCCGACGCGACGGCCCCCCTCAGGGGGGCAAGCTCGTCTGTGTCGTCCGATGGAGGAGTCCCCGATGTATGAGCTGAGCGACCTGAACACCGATGTCATGCGCCTCGAGCTGTCTCGCAGGCACGACCTGTTGACCGCACCTCACCGCAAGGGCCTGCGCGAACTGCCCGGTCACGGCCACAGCCATTGGTGGCGTCGGCTGCGTGGCGCGCACCGCCACATGCCGCAATTCTGATCGACGCTGTCGGTGCGAGACGACAGTATGGCGGTGTGCCCCGTACCGTGACCCCCCTGGTCGGACGTGACGCGGAGCTGTCCGCGTTGCTCGCAGCGGTCGGCCACGCCCAGGCCGGCCGCGCTGCGGTGGTTGTCGTCGACGGCGACGCAGGAGTGGGCAAGACCCGTCTACTCGCGGAGCTGGTGTCAGCCGCGAACGAGCGTGGCGTGCTGAGCCTCATCGGGCACTGTGTCGACCTCGGGGACGCGCCACCGCCATATCTTCCGTTCACCGAAGCCTTCGGACGACTGGCCACCGAACGGCCCGAGCAGGTCAACGAGTTGATCGCCGCCCAGCCTGCAATCGTCAGACTGCTCCCACGCCGCTTCGATTCGGAGCGAACCGCCGAGGATCGCATCGATCGTGGTGCGCTGTTCGAATCGGTCCTCGGCGCGCTGGGATTGGCGGCTCAGGTACAACCTGTTCTGCTGGTAGTCGAGGATGTGCACTGGGCTGACCAGGCCACCCGAGATCTGCTGGGTTTTCTCTTCGCGAGGCTCGACACCGAACCGATTGCGGTCGTCGTGACCTTTCGCAGCGATGACCTGCACCGCAGACATCCGCTGCGACCCACGCTGGCCCAGTGGTCGCGGCTGAACAGTGTCGACCGGCTCCACCTCGCGCCCCTGGAGCTGGATGAGGTGCGCGCGCTGGTTCGGGCACTGCATCCGGAGCCGATGGACGAGCGTGACGTCCGGTCGATCGTCACCCGTGCTGACGGCAACGCCTTCTTCGCGGAGGAGCTGGTTGCCGCCGCGATGCAATGTACCGATGCTCAACTGCTGCCCTGGCAGCTTGCAGATCTGCTGCTCGTCCGTCTCGATCGGCTCTCCGCCGACGCCCGGGTCGTGGTACAGGTCGCGGCGGTGGGAGGCCGACGCATCTCCCACGACATGCTGGTGTCGGTCGTGGACTTGCCCGCCGCTGCACTCGACGCGGCGTTGCGCGATGCCGTGGACGCGCACATCCTCGAGCCGACGACCAGCGGTCGCGGCTACACCTTCCGGCACGCGCTGCTCGGCGAGGCGGTCTACGACGACCTGCTGCCGGGTGAACGAGTGCGTCTGCACGCCGGGTACGCCATCGCGTTGGCCAAGCTGCCCGACGCCGGAGCCGCGGAGCTGGCCCGCCACGCCCGCGCCTCGCACGACCTGGAAACCGCCTACGAGGCGAGCTTGCGAGCCGGCGACGAGGCGGTGGCTCTCGCGGCACCCCAGGAGGCGATGAACCACTACGAGGCCGCCCTGCAACTCGCGGCGCAGGTGGCTGCGAGCTCGGCTGGCAGTGGCCCGCTGCTGATGGCGCTCGTCGATGCAGCGGTGGCTGCGGGCAGGTCCTACCGGGGCCTGCGTCTCGCGCGCGGCGCGCTCGCCGACCTGGCGGCCGACGCGGCGGATCTGACCAGGGCTCAACTGCTCTATGCGTTGGCCAGTGCCGCCTTGGCAGGCGAGACCGACGAGGCGCCGTTCGCCGCCACCGAGGAGGCGCTGCGCTTGGTCCCGGCGGATCCGCCGACACCCTTCCGGGCGCGGCTGGCGGCCCTGCATGCTCGCGCCGGCTTGATCATCGGTCGCGAGGTCGAGGCTCAGCGCTGGGCCCGGGTTGCCATCGACATTGCGGAGGCGCTAGGTACCCCGGCAGCCTCGGCAGACGCGGCGACGACGCTCGCCATTCTCGAACGGCGCGCCGATGAGCCCGAAGCTGTGGTCGGCCGGCTCGAGGCGATCGCCGAGCAGGCG
>JALYIS010000078.1 GCA_030775705.1 Actinomycetota bacterium | reverse complement strand
GGTCGAGGTAGGGCACGGCTGCGGCGTGTAGGTCCGCCATCTGCTTGTAAGTGGCCAGGGTGGCCGGGTCGTAGCTCCACGGCATCCGGACGCCGGTGGTCGAGGAGTTGTGTACCCGGAAGTACGGCATGAGGGCGCTGGCCTCGGCCCAGCGGGTGAACAGTTCCGCGCTGGGAGTCCCGGTGAGTTCGTCGAGGTAGCCGCCGATCTCGGTGCTGTAGCCGGGTGCTCCGCCGACGGCGCGGTTGAGCATGTCGGGCACGACTGAAGGGAGTCCGGAGCCGGGGGTGCAGTCGGTCGTTTCGTCGCCGGGGAAGTTTGCTGACTCATAGGCCGCCGAACCCGGGGTGCCGGTGAACCCGGCGCGGTTGAAGTAGAAGATGCTGCGGCCCGAATGAGCGACCTCATAGGAGGTAACTACGGCGCGGGTGGCTCGCTGGTAGTCGATCGAGTACTCGTTGTGCATCGTCTCGCCGGTCTCACCGTTATAGAAGTGCATGCCGGTGAGGACCTGTTCGCCGAAGTCGGTCATGAACCCGTCAAAGCCCATGTCCAGCAGTCCCACGACGCGGGACTGGTACCAGGCGACGGCAGCGGGGTTGGTGAAGTCCAGGACGCCCGCCGCCCCGACGATGAACGGCGACCCGAACAAGTACGGCGCACCGGCTGCGTCCGTGGCAAGCAGGCCATGGGCGCGGGCGTAGTCGAAGTTGGCGGCCGGTTCGGTGCCGGCGCCGTCGTTGCTGACGTAGGAGCGCAGGTAGGCCATCGGATGAATGCCGCGAGCTTTCAGCGCAGCGATGACGCTGGCAAGGTCGGCTGGGGAGAGCAGCGACCAGCCTTCGATGTCGTAACCGGAGACATGGAGGTGGTTGGCGTCGATCTGGGCGAGGTCGTCGCGGACCTTCGCCAGGTAGGTGGTGCCCGTGTCGGGTGCGATCAGCGACTTCACGCCGCGGTACAGCAACGTTCCTTCGGCCCAGGTCGGCGGAGTGCTTTGGCGTCCGGTGATAGAGGTGAGGGCGGTGATCGCAGCGGTGGGGCTGCCTGGGGAGATCACCGCGCGGATCGCCGGCGCGGCGACGTTGACCTGCCAGGCGTCGGGCCGGTCGGAGTCCAGCCGGAACAGCGACAGGTGCGGGTCCAGTAGCGCGAAGCCGTAACCGCGGCTGGAGATGAAGCTGTTCTGCACGTAATACGCGGCAGTCGGTCCGTTTGGGAACAGGTAGTACTGGCCGCCCGTGCCCGGCAGCAGACCCACCAAACCGGACAGTGGTCCCGGGCTCTGGTCCTCCTCCTGCGTCCACCGGGTGAGTTGCTGCCCGTGCTGGTCGACACCGTCATGCCGGCCACCCAGGCCGTGGAACGCCTCGTCCGCACCAGACCTGAAGCTCGTCGACAGCGACACCACCCCCGTCGCTGAGGACAGCGCCGCGCTGAAGTCGACCGCGCCGCTGACCCGGTCACGCGTGAGGTCGACCCGGATCGTGCGACCAGACGGATCATCGGTGCCCACCACCATCGACCAGCCGTTCCCGGCCGACGCGATCGATTCGACGTTGGTCGAGGCGTAGTCGACGCCGAGATGGACGCCGGCCAGCAGGTTCCCCTCGTACTGCGAGGCCGGGAATTGGAGCGCCGTCGCGCCGCCGACCTCGAACGTGATCGGCGCGTAGCGGCTGAGCTGCGGCAGATCAGAGCTGCCCAACGGTTGCTGAGTCCACGTCAAGCCCAGACTCGGCCCACCCGTCGCCGCTGCCGTAGTCAGCACAACCTGACCGGCCGAGTTGCGGACCGTCAACCCGAACGGCGCGATCGTCACCACAGCGGACGCCCCCCGGGCAACGTCAGCGTCTGACTCGTGATCGCCACCGCCGAGCTCGCCGGCCCGACCCACACCAACCCCACCATGAGTGCCACAGGTAGCACGCCGCGAACTAGGCGGGCGGCCCATCGTGTGCGTGCGTTCATGTATCCCTGCCTCGGCCAGTCGTATTGCTGCCGCTAAGTAACTGTTGGTGACTTGTTAGAGTGAATCGTGGACGCCCCGTTGTCAACGCGAACCCCATCGCACCCGGTGCGTCGGCGGATGTCGGCAGCCGGGCGCCGATCACAACTGCTCGAAGTCGCCGAGCGCGTGATCGCGCGAGACGGCGCCGCCGCGTCGATGCAAGCAATCGCTGACGAAGCCGGAGTCAACAAGGCACTGCTCTACCGTCACTTCGAAGACAAGTCAGCGCTATTCGCAGCCCTCGCCGCCGAACAGACCGGTCAGCTGCTCGAGGCGATGCGACTGGCGCTGCAAGGCGAGGCCGATACCCGTACCCGCACTGCGGCCGCCTTCAACAGCTACCTCGCCTACATCGACACCCACGCTGACGGTTACCGGCTCATGACCCGTGCGGCCAGCCGCGAGGCCGCCGAAGCCAGCACCGTCATCGCAGACTTCGCCGAACAACTCGGCGACGCCCTCGCCATCCTCATCGCCGCCGACTTCCAACTCGCCACCACCGACGAGCACGCCCTTGCCCTCACCTGGGCGCACGGCATCGTCGGGATGGTGCAGAGCGCAGCCGAAATCTGGCTCGAACGCAGCCACGTCAGCCGCGCGACCCTGGTTGACCAGCTCATCGGCATGCTCTGGGGTGACTACAAGACCCTCGCCGAGCGTTTCGACTCCCGCCGCCAATACCAACCCCAACTACAGCCAGCGCCGCTCACGATCCGACCCGGCGGCCCGTGATCTGTCCATGACTGCGTCCGAAATCGGCAGAGCCCTCGCTAAGGCCACCACGGTTCCACATCGTTGCTTGCGGACGAGAAACCGATGAAACGGTGATCGATCCAGCGAAGGGAGGAGCCGGCGTTCAGATACTCAGCAACGATCGCGATTCGCCGAATTTGGCGACAAGCCGGCCATCCAAGAGCGTCGGGGGATCTCGCGCGAAATCATCGACGGCCGCGTGGTGGCACACGATCTGTTCATCGACGAGAACTTTCAGCCGGAGTCCTGATCCGCCGCCTCTTCGGAGTCCGACCGACGGACAATTCGGCGTCTCAGTTGGCTGGTCAAGACGGACTGACGAGGCCGCAGATCTACGTTCAGCGACACACTCGATCGAGTACACGTACCTAGACATCGTGCCTAGAGTATGCGAACCTATACATGACGAGTTGGTAAACGAACGCAGACAGGGCGGTCGGAGCATGAGGGTGACAACCGCAGAGGACCTCGGCAACCTCGTGCGCGAAAAGCGCGAGCGCGTCGGCATGACGCAACGCCAGCTCGCCGAACTTGCGGGAGTCAGCCGCCTCTGGCTGGTGCATGTGGAGGGCGGCCACCCTGGCGCCGAATTCGGTCGCATATTGCAGTTGATCGCCAGCCTTGACCTGAGGTTCGACCTCGTCGAACGGGGGGGCAACGCAACGTGGGCCAACCTTCTTTCCGGGACGGAGACCTGACGTGGCCGCGAACGGAAAGCGATTGGAGATCGTGCTCGACGGCGTCCACGCCGGCCAGCTTCTCCAGAACGAAAGCGGCCGCCTGTCACTCGTCTACGACGATGACTACCGTCACCGCGACGACGCGACGCCGCTGTCGCTATCGATGCCACTGAGCCGCGCACGGTACGAGCACAAGGCGGTTGACCCGTTCCTGCGAGGACTGTTGCCCGACAGCGAGGCCGTCCTACAGCGATGGGGCCGGCGCTTCGGAGTCTCAGCCAACAGCCCTTTCGCGCTCATCTCCCATGTCGGAGAGGACGTCGCGGGCGCAGCGCAGTTTGTTGTTGAGGATCGTTTGGCCCAAGCAATGTTGCCTGGTGAGGTCCAGCCGGTCGACGAGGCCTACATCGCCGAACGCTTGCGAGTGCTCGGAGAGGATCGGGCTGCCTGGGATGATGTCCTGGCGCCTGGCCAGTTCAGCCTCGCCGGCGCACAGTCGAAGTTCGCGCTTTACCGATCTCCGACCGGACAGTGGGGGCTGCCCTCCGGGCGTATGGCGACCACTCACATCTTTAAGCCATCTCTGCCTTATCTGGCCGACCAAGACGTGAACGAGCACCTGTGCCTCGCAGCGGCCAGCAAACTCGGAATGCGCGCTGCAGAATCGCAGATCATGCAGTTCGGAGACCAACGGGCGATCGTGCTGCGCCGGTACGACCGCGCTCTTCGTCCGAGCGGTGAGGTCGTTCGCATCCATCAGGAGGACTTCTGCCAAGCGCTCAGCGTCTCCCCGATTCGGAAGTACGAACGCGAAGATGGCGGACCTGGGGTCGTGGCAATGGTTGATCTGATGCGTCGAGTCCAACCACCGGCGGCGGCCAGGCTATCGGCCGAGCACTTCGCCAAGGCGATGGCTTTCAACTGGGCCATCTCCGCCCCCGACGGGCACGCGAAGAACTACTCGATCCTGCTTCGCGGACAGGAAGCGGTGCCGTCGCCGCTCTACGACATCTCTTCCGTGCTCCCCTACCCGGACCGCTACGACCTGCGGACCATGGCCATGGCCATGTCGGTCAACGGCAAGTACCAGAACAGCCTGATCACAGGCGCCGACTGGGGAGCACTAGCTGACAAACTCTCGGCCGATCGCGAGCAAATGGCGGAATGGGTCCGCACTATTGCAACCAACGCGGCAGACGCCTTCCAAGATGCGATCAATGACAACGCTGAGTGGATACAGGGACTACGGGTTGCGCCAGCGCTGGTGACCAACGTAGCCAAATATGCTCATCAGCTTGTTCGTTACCTGGACGCCCCAAGCGCGTGACGCCACACAGGGGTTGCTCCCGACCAGTCACCGATCAATCTCGGACAGATCGGTGCCTGCCCTCTCGATCGCTGGCGGGCCAACCGCGACGAGTGGCCTAGGTACGGGTCGAACTCGGTTGAAACGACCGTGCGACCGATGAATTCTCTGGCGGGACGAGCGAGCCACTGTGTGAGCCGCATGGTGAGGTCCACGTCGGCGAGGCGGGCGTTGCGCAGATTCGCGAGTCGGCTAGGCGTGCCCGCGATCTCCCTCGCAAGGTCGGCCCAGGTCAGTCATTGTTCGCATGGCACTCCGCGCGAGTGACGACGAGACCGCCGCGCGGATCCGTCGCGAATACCCATACACCGCCAGCGGACCACGCAGCGCCTCAGAGGCTCCCGCGTCGGGCGACCCAGCGATGAGCGAAGGTTAGAACGCCGGCGGCGATGTCAAAATCGGCGTCGTAGTGAATGAGCGTCAGTCGGTGTTCAGCAGCCAACGCGGCCGTAAGCAGGTCGGCGATGCCGACAGCACGATGTCGCCCGGTCTGCGCGAGTTCGCTTTGCGCCGCGAACGCTCGCTGCCAGTGCTCGTCATCGGTGGGCAGGTATTCATAAGCAATACGCCGGTCGGCGCGGATCTGCTCGTATTCGGCAGGGTTGCGGGAGCAGTAGAGCGCTTCAGCATCCAGGGTCGCGCAGGTCGCCACCACTCCACCGGTGATCAGCGGCGCCAACCTGCCGCTCACCAGCGACGCCCCCATCCGGGCAGCAGCACTCGTATCGATCAAGAACCGGGCAATCAGCGCCACACGGCCGCCCGCTGCTCAGGTGCAGCCAACTCGACCAGCCCGCCCTCGCTCAACCAGTCGATTTGGCGGGCCCGAGCTGCGGCCGCCGCCGCGTGGCGCAACGCAGCACGCACGGTGTCAGACACCCCATTGGTGTGAAGCTCCAGCTGCGCCGCGTCCAGCAGGTCATCGTCCAATTCGATCAGCCGCTTCGTCACCACGCACCTCCATATACGAGATTGTCACCAAGTATATACCGCCGGGCTCCTTGCCAACGCTTTCACAATGACCGGCCCAGCAGGCCCGACTTTGGAACGCCACAGGTGGATCCGCTTCGCCACGAGGCCCGCCACGTCGGGTTACCGGTGGTCGCGAGCAGCGTGAGGCCAGCGGACCTCGGCGACGGGGCGACGCTCGCGGGCCTGCTGTGCCCCGTTCAGGGCCGTTGCTGCAGGGCGCGAACTATCGGCCGCGGCCCGACCGATCGCCGACATGGTGGTGACCTCCCAGTGTGGTGGCACGTCGAACTCGGCGGCGAGACCATCGCGGTCGAAAGCGCGGAACTGACGCACGGACAGACCCAGGGACTGGGCTTGAAAAGTCATATGCGCGACAGCTTGCCCAAGGTCATAGACCGAGAACTCCGAATAATCCCAGTCGGTGTCCTCGACGAATCGATGCGACAGATTGGCCACCAACAGGCCCGCTGTCGGCGCCCAGGCTCGAGAACTTTGGGCCAGATGACGGGCAAGGCGGCCGTGGTCAGGCTCGCCGCGGCGGCCCACGATGAACGCCCATGGCTGCGAGTTACCTGCCGAAGGAGCCCACCGCGCCGCTTCCAACAGGGATTCGATTTCGGCCACGCTGATCTGTGCTGACACGTCAAACGTGGTCGGGCTGGACCGTGTAGCCAGGAGGGGATGAAGAAGGTGGTCACCTGCGTCACTCACGAACTCGACTCTGCCACGCCAGGCGTACGCCAGGCCGCGACCTTCGGAGGGGACGACGGACCCCCAGCGGGATCGGCTTTCGGAAACGCCTGGGTGCGTCGAGGTGAGAGTGTCCGACGTCCGTGATTGCCTGGCCGCATGCACCTCGAGCAGTTCGCCTTAATCGTGGACGACTACGACCGTGCCATCCAGTTCTTCGTCGACGTGCTCGGCTTCGAGCTCGTCGAAGACTCGCCCGCGGTCACCAACGACGGTCGCTCCAAGCGTTGGGTGGTGGTGCGACCGCCTGGGGCAGCAAGTGCTCTGCTACTCGCTCAAGCTGATGGCCAGCGGCAATCAGAGGTAGTCGGCAATCAGTTCGCGGGTCGCGTCGGGCTGTTCCTGCGGGTCGACGACTTCGACGCGACTTACGCGCGCATGCAAAAACTGGGCGTCGAGTTCGTCACCGAGCCGCGCGACGAGCCCTTCGGGCAGGTCGCTGTATTCATCGACGTCGTCGGGAACCGATGGGATCTGCTCGGTCCGACACTGCACGACTGACCCACGACGACCGAGTAAGGGCGTTTTCAACGCCTCCGACTCCCGAATCCCGAGTGTGTCGCAGAGCAGAGCCAACGCCACAGCGCCCAACACCCGGATGATCATGCGGAACTCAACAATCGCACGCAGGCTGAGGTTTTGAGTTCCAGGTTCGATTTACGAGGCCGTGGCCGAGGCTACTGGTAGTGAATCGTGGGATTCGAGGATGTAGGTGATGACCTTGCTGATCTTTGCGTTCTTGCCGTGGCCGCTAAAGCGGAAGAAGTGCGCAATGAAGAGTTGGCTGCCGTCAGCACGACTGAACGTGCCGCTTGCCGCACAGCGATCCCCGTGCGACAGGATGTTGGTGATAGTGAGCGCAGTTGCCCGGGGGTCAGTCAGCTGGCTCAACAGCGCAGCAAGGTGACCGTGACCTGTGACCGTCCCTGCGCCAGCACGCTCCCACTGGATGTCGTCGGTCAGGTAGCCCAAGACCTTCTCATACTTCGCATGCGCCAGCAGCAGCAGATCCCGGATCGTGGCCTTCTTTGGTGCGTTTCCGCAGTCTTCGTCAACGTGAGTCTCATCTCGGCCTCTCCACACGCGAGTTGCACCTGTGCGGGTAGACAACCGGACCCGTCCGACACCGCGTGCCGACCCGGATCCGTTCACGAGAGGTCAATAGCGATCCGCGCCCGCCGTCGAGGATGGCGGTCCTGCTGCATCCTCTCCGGCCGCGCCCCGGAACCGGACTGCTGGCCACCCATGTCGTCTTCTAACCAGCCGTCCGCATCGGGCGAGAACGCTGTGATCGCGACCATGCGAACACCCGACGATTTGCGGTCCTGAACCCGGCACCCACCAGCCTGTGCCGTGCCACAATCGGCGTTTGGCCACGTTTTGAGAGTTCTGGAGGTTGCGCTTACCCGGCCGCCGGTGAGGTCGGTTCGATGCCCGCGTCTTGGGCTGCGGTCAGGAGCCGGTTGTCGTAGGCGACGAACGCTGTGAGCTCGCTGCAGATAGACAATGCGCTGGCGAGGTGGATGGCGTCCAGTGTGCGCAGTATTGGCTCGCCGGCGTCGGTCGCTTCCTCGATCAGTCCGCCGTTGAGCGGGATCAGGTCGAGCTGGGATACCAGTGCTCGCGCGGCGGGCACGACGGCGGTGTCAAGACGCCGCGTGGCGCGGACCACCTCCACACTTACGAGTTCGCTACTCACCATGGGTGTGTCGGCGCGCTCGGCGATCCATGACGCGAGCGCGGCGCTCTCGCTCTCCTCGAACAACAGCTTGAGCAACGCGGAGGAGTCCAGATAGATCATCGATCCTCACGCAACTCGTCGAGTACGTCGCTGCTGCTTCGGTGTGCCTGAACCCTGCGCGGCAGCCGCAGAACTCCCGAAGCCGGGACCAGACGTCCCTCGGCGATCAATCGATCACGCGCGTCACGCGCCGGGCTCGGCGGCACCAGTAGCGCGACGAGCTGCCCCCGCTCGGTAACCTCGACAGTCTCGCCCGACTTCACTCGCTCCAGATAGCGGCTTGCATGCTGGCGGAGCTCTCTCACCCCGATGCGCTCCATGCACGCAATGTAGCATTGGAAGTGCTACATTCGTGGGCGGGGACGGCAGGGGGTCGAGGCCGATGCCGTCGGGTGCGTCGGCGTCGAGGTCGGCCCAGACGCGGCGATCGGATAGCGTCCCCCGGTCTCCAATGGTGAATGCGGTGAGACACGTCACGTAGAATTCTGCGACGCCCCGTATGCCGACAGGACGCGCGGTGCGCTCATAGTGAGACCAGATAGTCGGCCAGTGCCTTCGGCTGCGAGAGGGCCATGAGATGTCCGCCCGGTAACACGGTGGCTTTGACGCCTAGCCGCTCGCGAGCGACGCGCTGCTGGAACTCGACGGGGAAGAATCGGTCATCCGCGCCCGCGACGACATGGATCGGCACATCGGGCCACGTAGCGAATTCGCAGGCCTCGTCGAAGACCGTGTCGGTCTCGTTGCGCTGGTACGGCTCGCCCTCCGCTGCGACCCCGGGGTCGACGTCGTGCAGGAAGTACGTCTCGAGATCGAACTCGGGCGAGTAGCCGTTGCGCTTCGCCGCTTCGGTGCGTGCGGCCGCGGAGTCAGTGTTGCCCCACCACGCGGCCGCCGCCTCGCCAGGATTTGGGATCATCGCGTTGAGAAAGACGATCGCCTTAAGGGCGGCGCGCTGCGCGACAACCGCCGCGGGAAAGCCGCCAAGGGACTGCGCGACGAGCACGACGTCCCTGCGCTCGCCGATGGCGGTCTGGATGATGTTGGCGTATTCGGAGAGCCCGGCGCTGTCGTCGTCCCCAGGCAGGTCGATCGCGATTGCCTCGTGGTCTGCCTGCTCGAGCAACGGATCCAGTCGGCTGAAGTACCACGCCACGCCACCGGCGCCGGGGACTAGCGCGAAGGTGCTCACGCGAACGCCTGGGCCATCGCACGCGGAATGCGCGTCTGGAAGTCGATGACACCAACCCATGATGGGCGGAGCACGATTCGGGCCATCGACACCCCGGCGGCACGCGCCTGCTCAGCGTTACGTGCACCCTGTTCCTCGCCGTAGTAGCGCTTGTGCGCCAGGTCGTATTCCTCGACGAACCCGGGCTCGACCTGTACCTCGGCGGTGCCGCGCAACTGCAGCACCTGGGGCGGGGGGCCCGGCCGAGTCGATCGTGATCGCGACGGCGGGGTTCGCGCGAATCGCGCGAAGCTTGGCCGCGGTAGCGAAGGACGGCAGCACGATCTCGGTGCCGTTCCAGTGGAACAACATGGGGTTGAGCCGCGGTGTGCCGTCGCGCGCGATGTACGCGATTCGGGCGTACTCGGTAGATGCGAGCAGTCGCTGGGCCACGAGGTTGTCCAAGAGTCTGATATCGCCTTGTACGGTCTTGATCCTAAAATGGGACTAATAGTTCTGAAACACAACACCTTGCGCTACGGAGTTCGCATGCAACCGAGGCTCGCTACGACGACCCATGCGGTATCGCCCGCGCCATAGGCGTTATCGGCGATCGCTGGGCCCTCCTCGTCGTCCGCGATCTGATGTTCGGCCCACGCCGCTACGCCCAAATACGGGCCGGCTTACACGGCATCAGCCCCAACGTGCTGTCCCAGCGGCTGCGCGACCTGGATGAGTCCGGCCTCGTGGATCGCGTCGAACACGAATCGTTCGGCGTCACGGTCTACGACCTCACCAACCGCGGCCGCGCGCTCGAACCCGTCCTGATCGAGCTCGGCCGCTGGGGCAGCCGCGAGCAGGTCACCTCGCCGAACGACCTCAGCGTCAGCGCGATGATGTTCGCCTGCAAGACGGCGTTCGACCCGTCCCGGGCAGTGGACGGGAGGTACGGCATCCGCGTCGGCAGCGACACCGCAACCGTCGCCATCGCAGGCGAGCGCATCGACGTCCGCCGTGGCCTGGACGCGTGCACTGACGTCGTCCTCGACACCGACATGTCGACACTTCGCGACATCAGCTTCGGCCGTGAATCGATCACATCCGCCGAACGCGCCGGCCGCCTGCGCGTGACTGGCGACCGCCGCCTCGCATCCGCGTTCACACGCATGTTCCCCATTCCCATTCCACGTTGAGGACGGGACGACGGTCGTCAGCAGCGGGTGTAGTCGAGCTAAGGAACGCCCTAGATGCGCCATGCGCGCACGCTTCGGTCCACCAACGCGCCGACCTATACCTCACCGGCGACGTGGCCTCGGTCCTCGAGTGGTTGTCAGCAGCGCCGTGTTATGGCTTGCGTCCTGTCGCCACGAAGGCGGGGGCGAAGACTAGGGGCCGCCCCGCTGCTTCGTCTGTCCGCTGGAAGGCCGCGTCCCATCGCTGAATGTCATCGACAGTGGCGGCGCCTTCGGCCAGCATCGCCTCGCGTGCCGCCCACGCGGGTGGGCGCATGCCGGGGGCGAAGCTGACGATGTTGTAGGTGCCGGTGAAGGTGGTGAGTTCGAGGCCTGCGGCCTGCAACAGCTTGCCTAGTCGCAGGCCGACGCTGGGGTCGTTGCCGCGGTTGGCGTGGAAGCGGATGTACTTGTCTGACATGTCGTCCAGGTCGGGGTCCGCGTCCAGAATGCGTATGCCGGTGAGGTCGGAATCGACGAGGTAGACGGTCCCGCCGGGTCGCGGGAGGGTAGCAACATGATCGACGATGTCCTGCTCGTGGCCGCCGTTGTGGGCTAGGACGTGCCGCATCATCGCCACGTCGACCGAGCCTGGCGCTATCCCGGTCGTGGTGGCTGTACCGGCGCGGAGCTCGACGTTCGTTGCAGAAGTCTGCGCGACCAAGCCACGTGCGGTGGCCAACGCTTGTTCGTCTCGTTCGATGCCGATGACTCGGCCGGTCGGGCCAACTTGCGCTGCGAGCGCGACGCTCATGGCCGCGGGGCCACAGCCGATGTCGGCAACAACAGCCCCTTCGACGATCCCAGCCTCGCGTAGTTGGCCCGCTTCGAGAACGACCGCGGTCGCAGCCATCATCTGGTACCGCGCCACCTCGACCTCGCTGATGGCCAGCGCGTAGTCAGTCATGAACATCTCTCCCTGCGAGTATCGGCCGCCGCAACGGGCAAAGCGCGCCGCGACGGGCGCCCGGGATTCACCCGTTCGACCGACTGCCGACAACCTGAGGACGGTGGGACCACGAGCCGTGCGCCCATGAGTTCGAGATTGGCAGTCCGCTCATTTTATCCTGACATAGTCAGGAACTATGATGCTTGTCAGGCGCAATGTCAAGCGATGCGTGCGATCTGGCCACACGCGCGATATCCCATCCGCCGGCAGACCACACCCCTTGACATCTATCCGAACAGCGTTCATGATTCCTGACTATGTCAGGAACAGAGGTTCGGGACCGCCGCTCGGAGCGAAATCTCGCATCGCGTCGAGAGATCCTGAGTGCTGCCTGGGAAGCCGCGCGAGCGGACGGGTTGGCGGGACTGTCGATGCGCGATCTCGGCGCTCGGGTCGGCATGCGGGCCCAGTCGCTCTACGTCTACTACCCGTCCAAGCACGCCATCTTCGACGCGATGTTCGCCGAAGCGAACCAGGACATTCTCGATCGCGTCTCAGATGTACCCGTCACCGGCGACCCCGTGGCCGACCTGCGCCGCTACACCCACGTCTACCTGCAGTTCTGCAACGAAGACGTCGTGCGGTACCAACTGCTCTACCAGCGCACCATCCCAGGATTCGAGCCCAGTGCTGAGTCTTACGCACTCGCCAGCAAAGGGCTCGACATCATTCGCCGCGGCCTTCGGGCCTGCGGCGTTACCAGCACCCGCGCCTTCGATGCGTGGACGGCCATGATCGGCGGCCTCGCTGCACAGCAGCTCGCGAACGAACCCGGCGGCAAACGCTGGCTGCGGCTCGCCGACGAACTCACCGACTTGTATCTGACTCGCTATGCGCCAGCGTCCCTGAAGGAGAAGTGATGACCAACACCGTCTGCACCGTCGACACGATCCGCCCCATCGAACACGACGAGGCCATGGACCTCGCCGACGCCGAATACGAACGCCTTCTCACTCTTGTCGACAGTCTTCGCGACAGTGACTGGTCCCAGCCGACCGACTGCATCGGCTGGAGCGTGCAAGACATCCTGCGCCACCTGCTCGGCATGCTGAAGCTACAAGCCTCACCAGCCGAGCTGGGACGCCAGGTCAGCGCAGCCAATGAGCTGTCCGAACGCAACGGGACGGTACGCCTGCATGAGTTGACCGCACTGCAGGTCGCCGAGCATGCCCACCTCACACCAACCGAACTCACCGCCGCATTACACGAGACCGCACCCTTGGGACTGGCAGCCCGGCGAGCCCTCCCGCCCGAGCGGCGAGCCCAGCCCTACGATTCAAAACTGCCCGGCGAACAGCCGTGGACGATCGGGCACCTGTTCGACATCATCCACACCCGCGACCCCTGGGTACACCGCGTCGACATCTGCCGAGCCACCGGCCACCCACTAGCCCTCACCGCAGACCACGACGGGCGGATCATCGAAAACGTCGTCGCAGACTGGGCCGCCCGCCACGGCCAGCCCTTCGACCTCACCCTCACCGGCCCCGCCGGCCGCCACTTCGGCGCCGGCACCACCGACACCGAAATCGTCCTCGACGCGGTCGAGTTCTGCCGCATCCTCTCCGGACGCACCCCCGGAACCGGACTCCTGGCCACCCACGTCGTCTTCTAACCAGCCGTCCGCATCGGGCGAGAACGCTGCGATCGCGACCATCCGAATACCCGACGATTGGCGCTCTTGAACTCGGCGCCTCCCAGTCGTCTGGTCCTACTTGACGCGACGAACGTGGGGATCTTATGCTAGCTCAGTCTCATATGAGACTCTGATCTTACGAAAGGTAGTGGTCATGTCGACCTCGGCGAGCACGATGAAAGGGCTTGTTGAAGAGCATCTGGCGCGCGAGGCAGCGGGCGACTCGGCCGGTGCGGTGGCTGTCTATACCGAGGATGTCGAACACGACGTCGTGGGCTCGCCGATGGGCGTGTTGGCCGGGCCTGCCGCCGCGCAGGTGTTCTATGACCACCTGATCAGTGATCTGAAAATTGATGACATGCGCTGTGTCCGCGAGTGGTACGGCGAGGATTTCACTGTTATGGAGCACGCCGTGGCCGCCACCGTGGTCGGAACGTTCATGGGTATTCCCGGGCACGGGAAGTCGGTGCAGTTCCGGATGCTGCACGTGTGGGACTTTCAGGGCGACAAGATCAGCCGTGAGAACGTGTGGCTGGACGGCGCCGCGATCGCCGGGCAGTTGACCGGAAGCTAGCTGCCACCCACCGCCGAACCGCGCCGTGTGTTTATCACAAGCCCCACGAAGCAGGAGAGCACACCATGATTTTCTTAGCTGAAGCCCACGCTACTCGCCGTTCACCGGGTCGGTCGTGGCGTCGCATGGGCATCGCAGTCGCGGTCCTGGCCGCCGCATTCTTGTCTGTCTCGACTGGACCGGCACACGCGTCTGCGCCGTCCCGGTCGGTCCCGCTGGGGTCGGGCGGGAAGGGGACGGTGGTTGTGGTGGCTGCCGGGCTGAACAACCCCCGCGGCCTGAGCTATGAAGACGGTCTGCTGTATGTCGCGGAGGCTGGGACCGGCGGGCCTGACTGCCCGCATGGCGCGACTGGCCCCGAAGGTGGCCCGTTGTGTGTCGGGCGCACAGGCGCCCTGATCTCCATCTCCACGACCGGTCAGATCCGCACCCTGCGTGCGGGATTGCTCTCCACGACCGACTTACCCGGCGGGATCGCTGCTACCGGGATCGCTGCCGTCGCCGTCGAACATCACCGGCTCGAGACGGTGAGCAGCGAATCGGTACTGGGGCTACTCGCCTCCATCCCGACCGGGTCCTCGCTCACTCCAGCCGACTCCGCCGCTGCCCGCGACCAGTTGGGCAGGCTGCGGCTGCTCGGCCCCGGCCCCAGCGCGGACAGGACCCTGGCCGACGTCGGTGATGGCGACTATGTCTGGTCCGGTGTCCATCAAGATCTCGTACCGCAACAGTTCCCCGATGCCAACCCCAACGCGCTGCTCATCGAAGGCCACACCACCTACGTGATCGACGCCGCCAGCAACACCATCGATGCCGTCGACCATCGCGGCGCTGTCACCCAACTGGCGTTCTTCCCCAACCCGGCCCACTCAGACGCGGTTCCGACTTGCGTCGCCGAAGGCCCCGGCGGTGACCTCTACATCGGGCAGCTCGCACCCGGAGCCCCCCTCAACGGCGGCAGCATCTACCGCTTCAGCCTCGCCACCCACCGACTCACCGTGTGGCAAAGCGGTTTCAACGTGGTCGATGGCTGCGGCTTCGACGAACACGGCAACTTCTACGCCACCGAATTCCAGGCCCACGGCTTCAACCCAGGCCCGAGCGGCAACCCCGCCGGCGACGTCATCAAAATCGCACCCAACGGCACCCGCAGCGTCCTGGGCACCGGCAAACTGTTCTACCCCCAAGGCTTCGCCACCGACCACGAAGGCCACATCTACATCTCCAACTGGTCCATCCTCCCGGGCACATCCGCACACCCCGGCACGCCCACCGGGCAAGTCGTCCGCATCACCACGAACTAAGGGCCGCTCATGCTCTCCACCCTCACCACCCTCACCACCCGGCTCGGCGCTTGCCGCACAGGCGCGACGATCGCCGCGATCGCAGCTGTGTCGCTGTCGGCGTGCACGGCCCATTCGGCACACACGGCGGCTCTGCCCGTTCAGAATCCAGGCCTGAACACGTCGGGCGCGGCGGCTCCCGC
>JALYIS010000077.1 GCA_030775705.1 Actinomycetota bacterium | reverse complement strand
CGCCGCCGCGCTGCGCCCCCGGATCCAAGGGGGGTTCGTCGTCGCAACCGAGCGCGGGTTCGCCCTCGACGACGGCGTCGGCACACCGGTGCGGGCGCTTCCGGAAGTCTGGATCCATCCGACCGTGCGGATGAACGAGGGCGGATGCGATCCCCACGGGCGGTTCTACTGCGGGTCGATGGCCTACGACGCGCGCCCCGGTGCGGGATCACTCCATCGCCTCGACCCTGACAGATCGGTCTCCACCGTGCTCACCGGCGTCACGATCTCCAACGGCCTGGCCTGGAACCTCGACGGTTCCGGCGCCTACTACGTCGACACCGCCACCCAGCGCATCGACGTATTCGATTACGAGGAAAAGTCGGGGCTAACGAATCGCCGGCCTGTAGTCAGCATCCCACCGGAGGCGGGAGCCCCAGACGGCCTGACCGTCGACGCGGACGGCGGCGTGTGGGTGGCACTGTGGGGCGGCGGCGCGGTACGCCGGTACAGCCCCGAAGGTCACCTGGACGAGATTGTCGAGGTACCCGTAGCGCACGTCACCGCCTGCACGTTCGGCGGCCAGAACCTCGAGCACCTGTTCATAACCACGTCGCGTCACGGACAACCCAGCGCCGACCCGGCCGCAGGGTCGTTATTTCGAGCCACTCCGGGCGTCAGTGGGCTGCCCGTTCAAACCTTCAACGGTTGATCGGCAACCGTGTCGCCCGGGCGAGGAAATCGACACCGCCGTATCCGCAGATCAGGGAGGACCGCGCCCGCTCAAGTTACTGCGATAGACATCCGGCCGCGGAATCGAGTCGTCTGCAGGTGCGCGCGGCGGCGTCAGCGCCGACCGGGTCGTAGCCTGTAGGGTTCTAAACGTTGTCGGCCCCTCCGGGCTAGCACAGCGACGCGGTGGTCGTCGGTGTCGCATCGGTCAGTGGCGGTCGGACCGCAGACACAGGGCGCTATTTCTCGGCCGTGTAGGGCGCTGATCGGGCTGTTGGCGTGCGCCAAGATGCCGAACAGTCTGCGACAGACAATGCGTCGAACTGCGTTGTGACCTCGGCAGCGGTCCTGCCAACGGCAACAGCGCTGTCCGACGGATCGAGATCCCGGTGGACTGATCAACGAATACTGTCGCGCCCCCTGAGCTTCGGCTTAGCGCGGCGGGCCGACGTTGTGGAGCCCGCAGGCTCAAACCCCCGTGTAGGTCTCACGCGTCACAGAGGAGAACGTCGAGGGTGCGGGGGCCGTGGACTCCTTCGACCCGCTTCAACTCGATGTCGCTGGTGGCGCTTGGGCCGCTGATCCAGGTGAGCGGGCGCGTCGGATCGAGCGCCGCGATCGCGTCCGGCACGATCGCCAGGACTTGCGCCGCCCGCACCACCACAAGGTGGTAATCGGGAATCAGGGTGAGTGCGCGGGCACCCATACCAGGCCCGGCGTCGAGCACGATGGTCCCCGTCTCGGCGATCGCCACTGCGCAGGTGGTCACAACCGCGCTCACCGCGTCGAGGGAGTCGACCGACGCCGGCTCCGGTACGACTTCGATCGGGATCTCGGGCAACCACTCGACCGGAAAGCCAGCCGGAACGACGACCCGGCTGAACCCGCGACCAGCCAGGATCACGGTGATCGCCGTCGCGACCTCGTTCGACCGGTGCACCGTTGCGCTGTAATCCTCGAGACGTCCCACGAACTCGTCGAGATTGCCAGCCCCCCGCGGGCCCCGGTAGGTGCGCAGGATCGGTGCGGCTACCGGCCGGTCGGTCAGACCGGCGCGGATTCGCTCCAGGATCTCCTCACGGGCACTCATGTGACCACCAGTCACGGAGCGTTTCGGGCGGGGGCGAAGGCAGGTCGCGGGAGGTGGTCCAGGCCGACAGCGGCGGGGGAAGTGCCTGGCTGCGACGCACGAACCTGCTCCACCGGGCGGCGCGCAGCGCACGCTTCCACCGGGAGGTCTTACTCATCGTCCATGCGAGCGAGGCCATCGCGGCGCGTTCGGGGCTGCGGCCCTTCTCATCGGCGACCCGGGAGCGCAAGTGAACGAGCATGGTGGGGATGTCGATCGAGACCGGGCAGGCGTCGAAGCAGGCCCCGCACAGCGTCGAGGCGAACGGCAGGGAGGCGTTGTCCTGTACTCCGGTGAGCTGGGGGGACAGCACGGCGCCGATCGGGCCGGGGTATACCGAGCCGTAGGCGTGTCCGCCGGTGCGCTCGTACACCGGGCAGACGTTCAGGCACGCCGAACACCGGATGCAGCGCAGCGCCGTGCGGCCGCGCGGATCTGCGAGGGTCGCCGTGCGACCGTTGTCGAGCAGGACGAGGTGGAAGTCCTGTCCCTCGGTCGCGCCCGTCCACATGGAGGTGTACGGATTCATCCGCTCGCCGGTGGAGGAGCGGGGCAGCAGCTGCAGGAATACCTCGAGGTCACGCCACGTCGGCACCAACTTCTCGATACCCATTACCGTGATCAACGTCCGCGGCAACGTCAGGCACATTCGGCCGTTGCCCTCGGACTCGACGACCGCGAGCGTCCCCGTCGCCGCCACCGCGAAGTTCGCCCCACTGATCGCGACGTCGGCCGTCAAGAACTTGTTGCGCAGATACAGGCGCGCGGCCTCGGCGAGCACGGCCGGTTCGTCAGTGATCGCCGGATCGACGCCGGCCATCTCATGCAAAAAGATTTCGCGGATCTCGCTGCGGTTGCGGTGGATGGCGGGTACCAGAATGTGACTAGGTTTGTCGTGCCCGAGCTGCACGATCAGCTCGGCGAGGTCGGTCTCGGTCGCGACGATGCCCGCGGCCTCGAGCGCCTCGTTGAGGCCGATCTCCTGGGTGGCCATCGACTTCACCTTGACGACCTCGCGAGCGCCGGTGGCCTGCACGAGTTCGAGGACGATGCGGTTGGCCTCGTCGGCGTCGCGCGCCCAGTGCACTGTGCCGCCGCGCGCGGTGACCTGCT
>JALYIS010000076.1 GCA_030775705.1 Actinomycetota bacterium | reverse complement strand
ATCTTGGAGCGCAGCCGCTTCACGTGGACGTCGAGCGTCTTGGTGTCGCCTACGTAATCCGCACCCCACACACGGTCAATCAGCTGGCCGCGTGTGAGCACCCGACCGGCGTTACGCAGCAGCAGCTCGAGCAGGTCGAACTCCTTGAGGGGCATCGGCACCTGAGCCCCGTCCACCGACACCACGTGCCGCTCGACGTCCATGCGCACCCGCCCGGCTTCGACCGTAGCGGTGATCAATTCCTCGGGTTCGGCCCCACGGCGCAGAACCGCCCGGATGCGGGCGACCAATTCCCGGGAGGAGAACGGCTTGGTCACGTAGTCGTCGGCGCCCAGCTCCAGTCCGACCACCTTGTCGACCTCGCTGTCGCGAGCCGTCACCATGATGATCGGGACGTGGGAGCGCAGCCGGAGCTCACGGCAAACCTCCGTGCCGGACAGGCCGGGCAGCATCAGGTCGAGCAGCACCAGGTCTGCGCCGGTCCGTTCGAAGGAGGTGAGTGCTTCCGGTCCCGTTGCCGCGACATCCACCTCGTACCCCTCGCGGCGGAGCATGTAGGACAGCGCATCCGAGAACGACTCCTCGTCCTCGACTACCAACACTCGCGTCATGCGGACCCCCTGGCCTGTGTCGGTGCTGGCGTGGTCTGCGCGGCTCTGGCCCGATTGACCGCCTTCACCGCGCCCGCCGTAGGTGTGGACACAGTGGACGGTGACGTACTTGAGTGAACGCGCGGTAACCGGATGGTGAATGTCGAGCCTCGACCGACCTCGCTGGCCACTGAAACCGTGCCCAGATGGTTGGTGACGATGTTCTTCACGATGGCCAGGCCCAGGCCGGTGCCGCCGGTGGCGCGCGAGCGCGCCGGGTCGACCCGGTAGAACCGCTCGAAGATGCGGTCGACGTCGGCATCCGCGATGCCCAGGCCCTGGTCGCTGATCGCGATGTCCACGGTGGGCCGGGCCTGATGATCGCTGCTCGCAGAGGCAACGACCTCGACCCGGGTGCCGCGAGCGCTGTACGCGATCGCGTTGTCCACGAGGTTGGCGACCGCGGTGATCAGCTGGGCCTCGTTGCCCCGGACCACCAGTTCGTCATCGCAGTTCACGACGATCTCGATGCCGGCCTGTTCCGCGGCCAGGCCGGCCCGGTCCGCGGACTCGTCGACGAGTGTTCGCACGTCGACGCTAAGGGCACCGGGCATCGGGTCCATTCCCTGAACCCGCGACAGTTCCATCAACTCGCCGACCAGCCGGGCCAGCCGAGCACCCTCGTGCTGCATCCGGCTGGCAAAGCGGGCCACGGTCGGCGGATCGTCGGCCGCATCCTGAACCGCCTCCGCAAGCAGGGTCAACGCGCCCACGGGGGTCTTGAGTTCATGCGAGACGTTGGCGACGAAGTCACGGCGCACCGCCTCCAGGCGACGCTGTTCACTGACATCGGCGAGCAACAGGGCGACCGACTGCACGCCGTCCCCGTCGGACTCCAGGGCCAGTGGTACGGCGGTCACCGCCAGCGCGATGGGCTCGCGGCCCAGGCGCCCGATGGGTAGATCGACCCAGTTCGTGACGACCGTTGCGCGCGAACGAGCGCTCGACGCAGCGCGGGCGAGGTCGGGAAACGCCAGCCGGTCGACGTCAAGCACGCCCATGGCACGTGCCGCCGGATTGACCAGAATGGCCCGGTCTCCGCCGTCGAGGACCACGACGCCGTGATCGAGGGCCTCGACGACCAATGACGCGAGCGGCTGGTCCGTCCCCTGCTGGACGGCCTGGACGGCCTCCACCGCGGCCGCGATGACCGGAGGCAACGGGGTCAGCGGTTCCGGGGCCGGCGCGCCGCGAAACGCGAGGCTCCGATTGCCGGCCAGGTAGCCGCCGACGGCGCCGAGGAGGAGGGCGATGAATCCGGTGACGACCGCTGCGCCGAGCACGGGGTCAATGGTACGGGCTACGCCTTCCCCTGATTCGCCACCGCGTCGATCGCCGCCGTGGCCGCGTCGGGGTCCAGGTACCTCGCAGGTTTGGTCGGGGTGAGGGTCGTGGCATCGAGATCGTAATGGAGCGGAATGCCGGTCGGGATGTTCAAGCCGACCACGGCCTCGTCGGAGAGGCCGTCCAGATGCTTGACCATGGCACGCAGGGAGTTGCCGTGAGCCACCACCAGTACGGTTCGCCCGCTCCGCAGGTCCGCGACGATCGTGTCGTACCAGTACGGCAGCATCCGACGCACGACGTCGGCGAGGCATTCGGTTCTCGGGACGGTCTCCAGCAGATCCGCGTAGCGCGGGTCGCCAACCTGGCTGTGCGGATCGTCCGCGGGCAGCGCGGGCGGAGGCGCGTCGAAGGAGCGTCGCCACAGCATGAACTGTTCGTCACCGAATTCCGCGCGCACGGCAGCCTTGTCCTTGCCCTGCAACGCGCCGTAGTGGCGCTCGTTGAGCCGCCAGGTCCGGCGGACCGGGATCCAGTGTCGATCCGCGGAGTCGAGGGCAAGCTCCGCGGTGCGGATGGCCCGTCGCAGAAGCGAGGTGTGCACGACGTCAGCAAGCAACCCGGCAGTGGCCAGCAGCTCACCGCCGCGCCGCGCTTCGGCTTCGCCCGCCGCGGTGAGGTCGACGTCGACCCACCCCGTGAACAGGTTCTTCTGGTTCCAGTCGCTCTCGCCGTGGCGGAGCAGGATCAGCGTCGGCACGTCACTCATCTTGCCCGACCCCGCGTCGGGCAGCCCGGTCGACCGGTTGCCGCCGGCGGATCAGTCGACCGGCCGTTGTGCGAAATCGGCGAAGGCTGCGAGGTTTGCCAGCGATTCCCCGCGCTTGACGCGCCAGGCCCATTCCCGCCGGATCGACGATCCAAAGCCGAGCTCGAGCAGTGGGTTGAACGTGGAGTCGGCATACTCGAGGACACTGCCCAGCACTCGGTCGAGCTCTGCGGCGGTGACGGCTGACAGCGGCAGCCGGCCGGTCAGATAGACGTCCCCACTTGCATCGATCGACCACGACACGGCGAACATGCGGACGTTGCGCTGCAGCAGGAAGGCGTACACCTGCTCGTGATTCTCATCCGGTTTGCGCATCACGAACGCCTGTATCTCGAGCGCGTGCGCGCCTACCGTTAGCCAACATGCCGTCTTCAGCCGCCTCTCGCCGGGTAGGGCGACGACGAAGGTCTCGGGGGACAGCCGTTCGAACTCGAAGCCCTGCTCGACGAGCGCGGCCTCGATGACGGCGGCGGGGCCCACCCCGGCCGCGGCGCTCACCTCACCGCCGCGGCAGCACATGGCGTCGGGCCGCGGCAGCATATGGCGGCACGGTCGTCAACTCCTCGATCGCCTCGCCGTAGGCCACGAGCAGGCCGTCGGTGGTGCAGTCCCAGGAGAATCGTTGCGCGTGCGCGCGGGCACCCTGGCCCAGAGCCCGCAACGCACGGGGCGAACCCAGCAGATCCGCAAGCACCTTCGCCCATTGTTCGGGGTCGTGGCCGTCAACGAGCACGCCGGACACACCGTTGGCGACCGCGGTGGTGAGACCGCCGACCGCCGCCGCGGCTACGGGAGTGCCGCAGGCCTGGGACTCAAGGGCCACCAGACCGAACGACTCGTTGTAGCTGGGCACGACGGTCAGGTCGGCGGCACGGTAGTAGTCGGCGACGCTCTGGCGCGACACCGGCGGCACGAACCGCACCGTGCCGTCCAGGTCCAATGCGGACGCCAATGCCCGGAGCCAGTCCGGCTCGTCCATGACCGATCCGCTCGGGGCCCCGAGCACTACGACCTGGAGCCGGTCGGCCAGCGTGCTCTCGCTGCGCATCAGCGCCGCGGCGCGCAGCAGCAGGTCCGGCGCCTTGAGCGGCTGGATGCGTCCGACGAACAGTAACGTCAATGCGTCATCGCGCAGTCCGAGCCGGCGGCGGGCCGCAGTCGCCGGGCCTGGGGCGAACGTGTCGAGGTCGACGCCGGGCGCGACCGTTCGGACGGCGCTCGGATCCGCGCCGTACAGCCTCACCAGTTCGTCCGCTTCCTCCGCCGTGGAGGCGATAAGCCGGTCAGCCTCCGCGACGACCTGCTCCTCGCCGATGATGCGTCCGATCGGCTCGGGCGTGTCGCCGTCGGCAAGCAACGTGTTCTTGACCTTCGCCAGGGTGTGCGCAGAGTGGACGAGGGGGACTCCCCATCGCTCTCGAGCCAGCCATCCCACCTGGCCGGAGAGCCAATAGTGCGAATGGATGACGTCGTACCACCCGGGATCATGGAAGGCCTCGGTCCGCATGACGCCCGCGGTGAATGCGCACAGCTGGGCGGGCAGGTCGCTCTTGGCTAGACCCTCGAACGGACCGGCGGTGATGTGCCGGACGAGGACACCGGGGTGCATCTCGACGAAGCGCGGCTGGTCGCTGGCAGTCGCGCGGGTGAAGATCTCGACCTCGACACCCGCGTGTGCGAGGCGCTTCGCGGTCTCGACGATGTAGACGTTCATGCCGCCGGCATCGCCACCGCCCGGTGGATCGAGCGGCGAGGTGTGGACGCTGAGCATCGCGACGCGCCGCGGCACTTCGCCACGCGATGCGCGCACCCGCGCCCCCCTTCGATCGTGTCGCGGACCGGGCGGTCCGACCGCGAGCTGGTCACTGGCCCAACAACGCGATACCCCCGATCATGCCCGAATCCACCCAGCGGCAGAATCAACGCCCATGAGCCGGGGGATTGCGGTGGTCACCGGAGCCAGCAGCGGCATCGGCGCGGCGACCGCGCGCCTGCTCGCCGCTGAGGGCTATGAGGTCGTTGCGGCGGCCAGGCGGATGGACCGTCTGGCCGATCTGGCCGCGTCGTCGCCAGGAATCCGCGCGGTCCAGCTGGACGTTACGTCCGCGGACTCCGTCGCCGCCCTGGCGGATTCCCTCGATGACGTCTCGGTTCTGATCAACAATGCCGGTGGGGCGTTGGGAACCGATTCGATCGAGCGAGCCGACCCTGCCGACTGGCAGGCGATGTACGACACGAATGTGCTCGGCGTGATGCGGGTAACCCAGGCGTTGCTGCCCGCGCTCGAAGCGGGGAGCGGCGGCCACATCGTCGTCACCGGATCCATTGCCGGTCACCTCGTATATGAGGGCGGCGGCGGGTACACCGCTGCCAAGCACGCCGCTACCGCAATCGTGCAGACGCTGCGGCTGGAACTCAGCGGCAGACCCGTGCGAGTCACCGAGATCGCGCCGGGCATGGTGCGCACCGAGGAGTTCTCCCTCGTCCGGCTGCGCGGCGATCAGGAGGCGGCCGACCGGGTCTACGCGGGCGTCGACGAGCCCCTCACCGCGCAGGACATCGCGCAGTGCATCGGCTTCGTGGTGACCCGTCCCGCGCACGTCAACGTCGATCTGCTCGTGGTCAAACCCCTGGCCCAGGCGGCGCCACACAAGGTCGTTCGCAGGCAGGGCTAGCAGGACTGGGTCGCGTGGGCTCTGGGGCGTACTGAGGGCCACCTTCGCGCGGCAGGTACGTCACAGCGCGACCCCAGCGAGCCTTGCCTCGGGATGGAGCCGAACTCCGAAGGTGGCCTCGACCCCTGCTTGGATCTCCCGGGCGAGGTCGAGAAGTTGCGCAGTTGTCGCCGCGCCGCGATTGGTCAGCGCCAGCGAGTGCTTCGTGGACACCGCCACGGTGCCCGGACCTCGATCGAGGCCGAAACCCTTGTGGAATCCGGCATTCTCGATCAACCACGCCGCCGACAGCTTGGTCCGGCCATCGACGTCCCAATGCGGGCAGCCATCGGGCACCGCCTCGAGGGCAACGAACGGATTCACGAAGAACGAGCCAACGCTCCACGTGTCGTGATCGGCCGCGTCGATCAGCATTCCCTTGCTGCGGCGCAGGTCGAGGACTACCTCGCGCACCTGCGCCGACGGTGCGCGCATGCCGGGTTCGCCGCCGAGGCGCCGCGCGACCTCGGCGTACCTGACCACCGACTCCGCCGCCCGCGCGAGGGTGAAGGTGACGTCGAGGACCACAAAGCGATCGACGCTCTTGAAGGCGCTCGTCCGGAAACCGAACCCGCACCGCGCTGGGGCCCACGGTTCGACCGCACCCGCACCGCGGTCGAGGACGGTCAAGGAGCTGATCACCTCGGCGACCTCGCTGCCGTAGGCCCCGACGTTCTGGATCGGTGTCGCGCCGGTCAGTCCGGGGATCCCTGACATCGGCGCCAGCCCCGACCATCCCTCGCCGACGGACAGCGCGACGACAGAGTCCCAGGGCTCACCCGCCGCCACCGTCAAGGACACCGAAGTGCTGTCCTCCCGCACCGTGATGCCTTCGGTGCGAACGACGATCGCGACGCCGGGCCACCCCTCGTCAGCGACCACGAGATTGCTTCCACCGCCCACCAGTAGAGTGGGTTCGTGCCGAGCATCGGCGTCTCGGAATGCTTCGATCAGCTCGTCGGTGGCGGTGGCGACGACCGAGCGGACTGGCGGTCCGCCCAGACGCAGGGTGGTCAGCTCCGCAAGGGCATCCGGCACGATGTGCGACGCTACCCTCCTGCGTGACCGCCGCCGCGATCTCGCAGCCGAACCTGGCACCGCGGCGCTGCGCGGTGCCAGTTCGCCGGTTACGGGAAGGCGGGAACGCCGGGAGAGATCTCGGCCCGCATCCGCTCGAAGTCCTCATCGATCTCGGGCTCGACGTAGGGCGGTGCCTTCGGGCGTGGCGAGCCACCCGGGAACGCCAGCCGGATGATGCTGCGCTGGACCGAGCCCCACTGCTTGTGGAACGGGCCGGTGTTGTACGGGAGTTCGTACTTCTCGCAGATCGCCTTCACCCGTGGGGCGATCTCTGAGTAGCGGGAGCTGGGCATGTCCGGGAACAGGTGGTGCTCCACCTGGAAGGACAGGTTGCCGGCCAGGACATGAAAGGTGGGCGACCCGTCGATATTGGCCGCACCGAGCAGCTGACGGACATAGAAGCCGCCCCGCGTCTCGCCGGCGACCTCGTCCTCGGTGAACGTGTACGCCTGGTCGGGGAAATGGCCGCAGAAGATGATGGCGTGCGACCACACATTCCGCACGATGTTGGCAATGGCGTTCGCGGCAAGCGTCTTTCGCCATTCTGAACCGGAAAGGGCCGGGAAGGCCACGTAGTCCTTCAGTATCTGGCGGCGCGCCTTGCGGCCGATCGCCTTCAGCTCGTCACGCACCTGGCGCTTGGATTTGGTGCCGGCGCGGATGGCTTCGAAATCGAGGTCGTGTACCGCGACACCCCACTCGAACAGGCCCATCAGGACGACGTTGTACAGCGGCTGTAGCAGGTAGTAGGGATGCCACGGCTGCTTCGGGTCGATCCGCATGATCTCGTACCCGACATCCTTGTCCTTGCCCACGATGTTTGTGTAGGTGTGGTGAACGTAGTTGTGCGAATGCTTCCAGGCCGCCGCGGGCGAGGCCGTGTCCCAGTCCCAGGTCGAGGAGTGGATGTTCGGATCGTTCATCCAGTCCCACTGCCCGTGCATGACGTTGTGACCGATCTCCATGTTTTCGAGGACCTTCGCCAACGAGAGTCCGGCCGTGCCGAGCAGCCATGCCGGCTTGTAACGCGAGGCCATCAACACGATGCGCGACAGCACTGCGAGGCGTCGGTGGAATTGAATGAGGCTGCGGATGTAGACCGCGTCACGGTCACCGAGATCCGCGAAGACCTCGTCGTGGATCTTCTGGAACTCCTCGCCGATCTCCTCGAGCTGTTCGGGTGTCAAACGGTGCAGCGGATTGATGCTCTGGCGTTCAGCGGTTGCGCTGGTCGTCATGCGGGAACTCCTTCGTTGCTGATCGACGGTTACGGGTCGGCGTTCAAAGTTCGATCTCGACGTGGCCTTCGGGGCAGTTGACGCAGGTCCGGACCATGACGCCTTGCTCGCTCGTCAGCTCGCCCGAGCGCAGGTCTCGCACGGTGCCCTGTGCAAGGCGCCCGACGCACGTGTGGCAGATACCCATTCGACAGCCGAACGGCAGCGTCGCGCCCGCCTGCTCCCCCCCGACCAGGATGGGGGTGCGCCCGTCACATTCGGCCTTGACGTCGGTGACTCGGAAGTGAATCGTGCCGCCCGCCCCGGCCTCGACTTCATCGCCACCGATGCGGGGCTGGAACCGTTCCATGCTGAGGTGTTGCTCCGCGCCGTGGGTGGTCCAGTGCTCCTTGAGCGCGTCGAGCATGTCGCCGGGCCCAGACAGGAACGCCTCTCGCTCGGTCCAGTCCGGAACCAGGTCGGTGACGTCCTGGGGGCTGAGCCGTCCGCGCCCGGACGAGAGGTGAACGTGAAGTTTGTACCCCGGGTGCCTCTTTTCGATGTCGTGCAGCAGGTCGCGAAAGATGAAGTCGTCATCGGTGCGCATCGAGTACACATGCACTGCATCGTCGAGTGCGTCGCGCCGATCGAGTTCGCGCAACAGGCTCATGATGGGTGTGATCCCGCTGCCGGCGCTGACGAACATGGTCTTGCCCGGCAAGGGGTCGGGAAGCCCGAACTCTCCCTCGACCTCTCCGAGATAGACGATCGAGCCGGGCAGCGCATGCCGCACGAAATAGGAGGACATCGCACCGCCGTCGACGGCTTTCACCGTCGCGCTCACCAGCCCCTTGGGATGAGCCGGATCGGCGGTGATCGTGTAGGCCCGCCAGTGTCGGATCCCGTTGATCTCGACTCCGAGCCGCATGAACTGCCCCGGGCGATGGCCGGGCCACGGATGGGCCGGGCGCATCACGATGGTCGCGGTGTCGGGGGTCTCACGTCGGACCTCGACGATCTGTGCGCGCAGCTCACGCGTCGACCACATCGGATTGATCAGCTCGAGATAGTCGTCCGGCAGCAAGGGTGTGGTGAAACCCCGCACCGCCCTCAGGACTCGACGCGCCGCCACAGAAATCTGGGGTGTTGCGCCTCGTTCGGCCATGCACATCCTCCGATGGGACAGCGAGTTGAGTGGGTTGTCGGGCCATACCCGGACTCCGTGTACCACTAAACCACGTCGGTTCCGATCCGCCGCCCGGTCGATCCAGCGCGAAGACGGCGTGGCCGCGCACCGGGACGCTCCAGTCATACCCGGCGATCCTTGAACAAAGCGCCCAGGCGCGCGTACGATCCCGGGCACCACGCAGGGGACCTTGTGAGGCTGACGCGAGCGGTGGGGGCACGGACATGCGGCTACAAAGCAGGCGTTTGACTCTGATGGCGGCGGCAACGTCGGCGCTGGCAATTGCGGGGACGCTGAGCGGCCCGACCGTTGGCGCCGCTGCGGCTCCGGCGCCCGCCGTGACGTTCTCGTCAGCGCCCACGAGCGCGGCGCTGCTGGCCCACTACACCGTAACAGCCGACATGCGCGCCAACCCGTCGAGTGGCCGGTCGTTCAACGGCAACGCGCAGGATCAGCTCCCTGACCTCTCGCCGAAGCATTTCGACGTTCATCGCAACGCGGCATCGGCTCTGCCGCGCAACTCGCTCGCCTCCCCCGCCGTCGTTCCCGGCATCGCAACCCCGCCGACCGTCACGAGCTTTATCGGCCAGCAGGGGTCGCACAACACCTGCACGTACTTCGCACAAGGATGCAACCCGCCGGACATGGCCGTCGCGGCATCGCCGGCGTTCGTCCTGCAGGGTGTCAACACCTCGTGGGAGGTGCTGTCCACCTCTGGCCGCGTCCTACCCGGCTGGCCGGTGAGCGCCCAGCGCTTCTTCAACGTGCCCAACGTCTCGAAATCCGATGGTTCTCCGTGCGATACCAGTAGCGGGAGCCAGCCGTTCATGAGTGATCCCCGCGCCATCTATGACCCCGTGGATCATCGGTTCTGGGCCGCGATGCTTCAGGTCGAGAACGGCCTCGGGATTGCTCCCGACTGCCCTCAGAAGACGGTCTACTACATCGCGGTGAGCCAGACGAGCAACCCGCAGGGAAACTGGAATGTCTACGAGTTCGAGATGTCGCACGGCACGCCGTACGTCGCCGACTACACCCAGATCGGGCTCAACAGCGACGCGGTGTTCTTCTCCGCGAACATGTTCGGGACCTCCGGAGGTTTCTACGCGGAGGTGTTCGAGGCCAACAAGGCGAGGATGGAGAACGGCAGCGGAGCCTTCACCGCCGACGGCTTCTACAACCTGCAGGGCGACGGTCCTGGCGTGGCTCTGGGCGGCGTCGGTCCGTTCGTAGCCGACACGGTGCAACCCGTCATGGCGATCAGCGCAAGTAGCAGAACCGGGGCTCAAGGGTCGAGTGGCGGCAACCACGACGGCCTGTTCGTCGACACCATCGACGGTCCGGATCTGATCAACGGCCACCTGTGTACGAGCGCGGCCGATGCCTGCAAGGGGCTCGCGCTGTGGCGGATGAGCAACCCCGTCGCCCACGATTATGGCGGTCCCGATCCAACGTTTGCCGGGACCTATGTGCCCGACACCCAACCGTTCTCTACCCCGCCCCCGGCCGACCAGCCGAGCTGCACCGCGTGCGTGGACGGCGACGACCTGCGCATCCCGGCAACACCGGTACTGATGAACGGGACGATCTATACCGGGTGGGGTACAGCGCTCGACAACGGCACCCAGACCGTGCCTGCCGTCGTGTGGGCCCAGGTCACCGTGCCCGCCGACACCAGTACGCCCTCAACTCGCACCGGCTACTTCGTTCTGCCCGGCGATGAGGCCGCCACGTACCCGGCGTTCATGCCCGATCTCCAGGGCAACGTCGTCATGCTCTACGAGCACATGGGCGCGGCGACCTACCCAGAGGCGAAGTACACGGTGCTGCGAAGCGGCGCATCCCAATTCAGCGGCACGGGCAACGTCCTCAAGCAGGGTGAGGCGTCGTACCGACCTTCCTTGTGCGGAACCGCCACCTTGCCGGTGTGCCGCTGGGGCGACTACGAGGCGCTTTCCTATGACGGGACAAGTCGCATCTGGATGGCGGGCGAGTACGCGAACACCCACACCGACCCGGCCGTCGCGCCGTGGTTCGGACGCAACTGGGGCACCTGGATGGGATCGGTCAACGCCGGACCGCGCGGAGTGTGAAGCCGCACCGATCCGGGGTGAACGGACCCATGCCGAGCTGGCGGCGATGACGCCCTCAGCAAGCCGTAGGTGCGGGATCGGTGTGCAGGACGACACCGCACGTGACGCGATCGTCTAGCTCATTGCCCTGCCACGCTGCGTGGTGTGCGTCGCCCCACCTTCGGCGCAGCAGTCGGGGCGCGTGGGATGCTTTGCTCGAGGAAGCTGGCCGCCACCCGGGCGCGGGCTCAAAGTTTTGATCTGGAACGATGACGGCACAGTGGCGTAGCGGGTCGAGACCTCCTCAGGGCCTCTAGCTCAATCGGTTAGAGCTGCGGACTTTTAATCCGTAGGTTGCGGGTTCGAGCCCCGCGGGGCCCACAAAATAAGGGATTTTAGGAAGATCATCCTCGATCACGACCACTTTACGATCACAATACTCTCGCCGACTGGAGCACTTCGGCAGCCCGGGTCGAGACCACATTGCGGCCCATGTAGATGTCCTGAGTCACCGAAGGCCGAGCGTGGCCTAGATGATCGGCGATCTGCCGCGCCGTCAGACCGGCCTCATCCAGTCGCGTTGCCACGGTCTTACGGAACGTGTGGGACGTGACCCACTCGAAGCTCGCCCGATCGAGGGCGCGAATATGGGCGATCTTGCAGCGCCCTCCGAACTGTACGGGCTGTCAGAGGACCGTCAAGCCGACGTTAGACGCACGTCGGAGATTGAGCCGTGCCGAGCGCTGGATCGAGGTCACCTTCCAGGATCGCGAGACGCAGCCGACCCAGGGAAGTGTCGCGACTCAGTCGCCGTGCCCCGGAGGTGACGGGTTCGCCTGCTGGTACTGCATTTGCCGCCAGCAACCCTCTGCTGATCATCCAAAATTGCGATCACTTTACGATCACTTAATGATCGGCGTTGCCCATCTGCAATCATCCCCGTTGGCCTAGAATTCCCCTATTTTATAGGGACTTCTGGGATTCCAAACTGCAACCATCACCGCTGTAACTAATCCGTAGGTTGCGGGGTCGAGCCCTGCGAGGCCCACAAATGCCGAAATTGCGGTCCTGTAGGCAAGTGACAGCCGAAACCTCGGCGGCACAAGGGCGCGGCGCGACTCACGAAAACTGCCCGCGAAACGCTCACCGTGCCTCACATAGGAATGCCCGAGTAACGCGCGAGCGTGTTCGGGCATGAGAAGTGGGTTGTCGATGCGGTCTCGTGCCGAGGTCACCACGGGGCAGGCGAAGGCGTATCTGAAGGCGTCCAAGCTGGACAAGGGCACGGTTTCGGACGAGGTGGTCTCGGTGACCGGCTGATCGCGTGACAACGTCCGACGTCGTCTGGTCGCGGCAGCGAGCGGCCGCCGGGGCCGGTCGACAGGTCCCGGCCCTGCCGCGCAGGCCGCGTTCGCCGAAGGTCTCCTACGACACGCCCCGGAACTCTGGCGCCGGGGCGGGTCCAATCACCCGTCCGGGGAAGCCCTTACGCCGCGCGGTCGCGTTGCCGCGGCGAACCAACCGGAACACTCCTGCCCGGGATGAAGCGGCTGAGGCAGCGGCGCGCGTCCTAGCTTGCGGTGTCGCGGTCTGACCGCTAGCTCCGTGATGTTGCTGCGCGCTTTCGGGGGGCGGCCTTTCGAGGTGTCGGGCGTGCGTTTGAGGCGGCTTTTCGAGCAGTCACTCCCGACGCCGAGGTAGCTGACGCAGAAGTAGCTCTGGTAGGGCGCGCGGCCGGAACGTCCGCGCTGCGCCGTGTCGGCTGGCTCTTGCCGCCCGACCCGGCGGCGGAGGGGCGCAGCTGTCGCAGGAGAAGGGCAGCCCCGCCGGCCGCGAGAACCACGGGCCAGTCGATGATGCCGGCGGCTCCGACCGCGACGAGACCGAGTGCTGCGGCGGGGGCTGATCGTGCGCCGATGCCGATGCCTTCGCCGACTCCTCGCACCGTTCCACTGACTCCGCCGACGGTTCCACCGGTGACCGCTCCGACGAGCGCACCTGCGGCACCGGTAACTACCGCGGCCGCGTCTTCGCTGGCGCGGACGATACTGTTGCGTATTCCCATCAGGTTCTCCCAGGGTGAGGTACTCATCCTTACCCCATTCGGACTGAAAGTTCACCCACGGTTAAGAATTCGGTCACCAGGCGGCATAGCTTGCCTTGGTGACGGGCAGGATAGATGAATGCTGGCCACCCGCGCGTTGACCCGTGCGGTGACCGGTGCCCACTCCTCGCTCGTCGCCATGACCCGAGCGGTCGGTGAGGTGGGTGGACGCCGGTCGTGGTCCGGTGCGGGAAGGGCGTGGATCGAGGTCCGCGGCTTGGACGGTCCCCTCGGTGACGAGGTCGCCGGCCGGGTCGTCGAACAGGTGCGGGCGATGCCGGGGGTCCGGCACGCTGAGCTGAACCGGACGTTGTCCCGGGTCGTGGTGTGGCTCGAGCCGGACGGTCCAGACGTCAGGACCGTCTCGGCTGTCCTGGGTAGGTGTGAGAGCGCCTCCGGAAAACCAGTCACTTCCCGTGCGGCATCGTCGAAATCGTCGAGGACTGATCTTCCTGGTGATGCCGGGGTATTGGCCGGGCGGATGGTCGCCGTCGGGGCGGACGCGCTGGGGCTTGCCGCAGCGTTGGCCGGTCGGGCTACGCGCCTGCCGCGCGTTCCTGGGGTAGCAGCCGCGGCAGTCACCTTCATCGATGTGCAGCCGCGGATGCGGCGTGCCATCGAAGCGCGCCTTGGCACCGAGGCCGCCGACGTCGCTTTGGCACTGGCGACTGCGGCAGCGCAGACCTTGACTCAGGGCCCGGCGTCCTTGGCGCTCGATTTGGGGTTGCGGGCGACGCTGCTGGCCGAGTCACGCGCGAGTCGACGCGCGTGGCAGCGCCACGAACCGGGGCTGGCCGAGCACGCGGCTTGCCCGGACCGATTCCCAGTCATTGAGCGCGCCTGTCCCCGGCCGCCGGGACCGATCGAGAAGTACGCTGACGCAGCCGCCGCGGCCGGGCTTGTGGGTGCGGGGGTCATCGGGGTCGCGACCGGCAGCATGCGCGCGGCCGGCAACGCCGTACTCGTGGCTGCCCCAAAGGCGACACGTAGTGCACGCGAAGCGTTCTCGACCACGTTGAGCCGGCACCTGTCTGACGAACACGATGTGCTCGTGCTGCACTCCGAGGCGCTGCGCAGGCTCGACCGCGTCGACGCACTGGTCATCGATCCACGCGCGCTGCTGACCGACCAGCTAGCTGTCGGGGAAGTCCGGGGAGTTGAGGGCGCAGCGCGAACCGCGGTGTGGACGGCCGCCCGCACCGATGTCGAGAACGGCCTGCTCGGAGCCGGTTGGCACCCGCTGAGGTCCCTGTCGCCGACCCACGATGCCCTAGCTGTGTCCGCGGACGCGCAGATCCTCATCACCTCGATCCCCGATCCGCTTGCCAGCGCCATCGTGTCGGCAGCTCGGCAGGCGCACGTGAACGTGGTGTCCCTTGATGTGGAAGAACTCGGTGGCCTGCGCGCGGGCTTCGATGACCTGCAGCCCTGCGAGTCCCTGATTCGCGGATCGAGGGGACCTGATCCCGCGGGATTGGACACCTACGGATCAGCCGGCGTGGGACTGGAGGTCGCGCGCCTCGACTCCGCCCTGACGGATGCGATCACGGTGTTGCAGGGTGCCGGCCGTACCGTCGCGCTGCTGGCCGTGCACGCCCCGCAGGCGCTCGCGGCGGCGGACGTGGCCTTGGCATTGACTCGCCCCACTGCGGCTCCCGCGTGGACCGCCGATCTGTTGTGCCCTGACCTGGTTGGAGCGTGGCGGGTGGTGAGCGCGCTGCCCGAGGCGCGGGCAACGAGCCGACGCGCAGTCGAACTGTCCGCCGGAGGTTCGCTACTGGGAGCGTTACTCATGCTGCCGGGCGTGCGCGGCCGAGGCCCTGGGCCTGTCGTGGCCGGTGCCGCCGTGGGGTTGTACTCCGGTCGCGCGGCAGCAATGCGGGTTGCACGACTACCGGTGCCTGACGCCAGCCCGGTCAACGACTTTCACGCCCTCACGGTTGCTGAAACGATCAAAATCCTTAACGCGCCGACTGGCGACCCGGCACGGCGCAGCGCGACGCCGCCTGCCTCGGCGAGCGGGGGTTCGATCGGCAACTCCGTGTGGCGGCTCGGCCAGTCCCCGCTGCTGCGGGTCCGCGGACTCGTGGAGGCTGCCCGCAACGAGCTGGCTGACCCGCTGACGCCGATTCTTACCACCGGCGCGGCCGCGAGTGCGGTCCTCGGCTCCCCGGTTGATGCGGCGCTGGTCGGGTCGGTCGTGCTGGGAAACGCGGTTCTCTCAGCCGGGCAGCGGCTACGCGCGGAACGGCTCCTGGGACGTCTACTGGCCGATCAGGACGCGCCGGCACGACTGGTGCGCACCGATAGCGACGTCGGCATCGACACCGCCGTGGACCCGGTGTATTTCGATGTCACTGCGCGAGAGGTGCAGGTCGGGGATCTCATCGAGATCCGAGCCGGTGAGGTCGTGCCAGCCGATGCCCGGCTGATCACAGCAGACGGCGTCGAGGTCGATGAATCCTCGCTGACGGGGGAATCGTTACCCGTCAGCAAGGCCGTTGAGGCGACTCCCGGCGCTCCGCTCGCCGAACGCACCTGCATGGTGTTCGAGGGCACCATCGTGCTCACCGGCACCGCACAGGCGCTCGTCACCGCCGTCGGAGGCGCGACCGAGGCTGGACGCGCCGGCGCGCTGGCGCCACCGACCAGCGGGGAGGTGGGGTTGCAAGCCCAACTCGGACGCTTGACCGCGCGGGTGCTTCCGGTGACGGTCGGCGGCGGTCTGATCGTTACGGCCCTCGGGTTGGCTCGCGGTGCCGGGCTGCGTCGAGCCGTGAGCAGCGGGGTATCGATCGCAGTCGCCGCCGTCCCGGAGGGGCTACCCCTCGTTGCCACCTTGGCCCAACAGTCTGCCGCCCGTCGCCTCACCCGCTACGGCGTTCTGGTGCGCTCTCCGCGCGCTATCGAGGCTCTGGGCCGCGTCGATGTGGTGTGTTTCGACAAGACCGGCACGCTGAGTGAGAACCGACTGCAGGTGGCGGCCGTGGCGCCCATGCCGGGGTGGGAGGAGGCCGATGTGCTGACCTGCGCTGCTCGCACCTGCCCCCAGTCACTGCCTGGGGTGGTGTTGCAGCATGCCACCGACACCGCCGTTCTCGAAGCGTTCGCAGCTGCTGCTCCTGCCCGTGAGACCGAGTTGCCGTTTCGGCCCGGACGCCTCTACGCCGCCGCGCTCTACCAGCAGACGCTGTCGGTCAAGGGCGCACCGGAAGCGTTGATCGACGCTGCCGGCGCTCCCGCCTCTGTCACCGCCGAGGTGCACGCACTGGCCGGGCGAGGGTTGCGGGTGCTGGCCGTCGCGCGACGCTCACTAACGCCGGTCCAGGCGATCGCGGCAGCTAGTGACGACGACGCTCTAGACCGGCTGTGTCAGGACAGGCTCGAAATCATCGGTCTGATCGGATTGGCTGACACGCCACGCCCGGACGCCGCAGAGCTGTTGCCGACGCTGATCGCTGGCGGGCGCAGCGTCCGCGTCATCACCGGCGACCACCCGCTGACGGCGAAAGCGATCGTCACCGCATTGGGCCTGCCTATCGACGACGCCCAGATCATGACCGGCACGGATTGGGCGCGACTGTCCCACCGCCACCAGCAAGAAGCGGTCGAACGGGTCGTCGTGTTCGCACGCATGTCCCCGGAACAGAAGGTTCAGGTGGTGCAGGCGCTGCAGGCCGCCGGACACGTGTGCGCGATGGTCGGCGACGGCGCGAACGATGCCGCCGCTATCCGGGCCGCCAGCGTCGGGATCGGCGTCGCCTCGCACGGCAGTGACCCGGCACGCGGGGCCGCGGATGTCGTGCTCACCAACGCCCAGATCGGCTCGCTCGTGCAGGCACTAGCCGAAGGTGAACAGCTGTGGCAGCGGGTGCAGGGTGCCCTGTCGGTGCTGTTGGGTGGCAACGCCGGGGAGGTCGCGTTCACCATTCTCGCAACGGCGGTCACCGGTCGCGCCCCCCTCAATGCGCGCCAACTCCTTCTGGTCAACATGCTCACCGACGCGTTACCCGCCGCTGCGGTCGCGGTCAGCACGCCACGAGGCTCCACCGCGGCCGGCACGCGGGGTCTGGATGAACCGGACCTGTGGCGCAGCGTCGCCCTCCGCGGGGCCGCGACCACCGCTGGGGCGACCTCGGCCTGGACGCTGGCCAAACTCACCGGCCGATCCCGCCGCGCCTCAACCGTCGGCTTGATCGCGCTGGTCTCCACCCAACTCGGCCAGACACTGCTCGACTCACGCAGCCCGCTGGTGGTGGTCACTGCCGCAGGTTCGCTCACCGTTCTGGCGGGTCTGATCAGCACCCCTGGGGTAAGTCAGCTGCTCGGTTGCACACCCATCGGCCCGATCGGTTGGACGCAGGCGCTCACTTGCGCGACCGGTGCCACCATCTTGGCCGGCCTGGCACCGCACGTCATCTCAACCCTGGCCAGCCCGGAAGCAGAAGCTCCCTCGACCGTCAGTCGATCGTTCGTGCAACACCAAGGCGAAGTAACACCGAATAGAACAACCGAACCGGTGGCGTGAGCAACATCGCCACCGCATGGGTCAGTGGGTCATCGACGCGGGTCCATGGATCCTGCACGGCTCTACTGTGAACGACGACAACGGCGCCAAGGTGAACACGCCGAGACGAGGAGGCAACACATGGTCGACAAGACTGCGACGGCCCGCAAGCAATCGCCCAACGGGCGGGTACACGGACGCGCCGCTGCCGCGCAGGTCGATGAAGCCCAACATCTGGCCATCGACCTCCCCATACTCGGCACGGTGCGACTGCCCCGCCCCGAACACCTCGCCTACTACGGCGCCGTCGGCGCCCTCGTGGCCCTCGAACTGATCGACTGGCCCATCGCGCTGCTCGTCGCCGTAGGGCACGGCCTAGCCCAACAACAACACAGCCAAGCCATCCAACAACTCGGCGAAGGTCTCGAAGACGCCGGATAGGCACCACGGTGTTTCCGGTTCCCACCCTAGTGTGGCGGCGCTGGACTCGTGGTGTGCACTTGCTCGCGCAAGGTGCCGCTCGTCAGCTGAGGCTCCTGAACCGTCCCGGTTTTCATGCCGTCTTCTTGTTGGCGGCGTCGCCGGACGGTGAGCCGGTTTCGTGAGCGTAGTAGGCGGTCTCGAACTCCTCTGGTGTGGCGAGGTCGAGCAGGCTGTGTAGGC
>JALYIS010000075.1 GCA_030775705.1 Actinomycetota bacterium | reverse complement strand
CCGGTGCACTGGCTACCAGAACATCGTTAAGGCTGTGCAAGCCGCAGCGACCGCCGGAGCCCAAGCGTGACCGCGGTCGACGACGCTCCGGCGGCCGCCGAGATCGGCCGGCCCCGCCGGCGCAAGGAGGACCAGCACCTCATCACAGGTCGCACGACCTGGACCGACAACATGAGCCTGCCCGGGATGGTGCACCTGGCGATCCTGCGCAGTCCGATGGCCCACGCGAAGATCGTCTCGATCGACGCCTCCGAAGCCAAGAAGCGCCCAGGCGTGGTTGCGGTTTACACCGGCCAGGACTTCGCCGAGACCCAGGGCAACCTGCCTTGCGCGTGGCCGGTCACCCCGGACATGGTCAACCCTGGCGCACCCAGCCTCGCAGTGACCCAGGTCAACCACGTGGGCGAAGCCGTCGCCGTCATCGCCGCCCGCGACAAGGTCAGCGCCCAGGATGCGCTGGAGGGCATCGACGTCGAGTACGAGAAGTTGCCCGTGATCCTGAGCATGGAGGCCGCGCTGGCCGAAGGTGCTGAGCTCGTGCACCCCAACACGACGTCGAACCGCTCCTACACGTGGGCCTTCGAGTCCGGCGCCGCCGGCACGGGCGCCGCGATCGAAGCCGCGCTGGCCGAAGCCGAGGTCACCGTCACCCGGCGGTTCCTTCAGCAGCGACTGATCCCGGCCTTCATGGAGCCGCGCTCGACGGTGGTGCAGCCTGTTGGCGAAGGCATCGTCATGCACTCCTCGACCCAGGTGCCGCACATCCTGCGCACGATGGTCGCGCTTACCCTCGCCATTCCCGAGCACAAGGTGCGGGTCATCGCTCCCGATGTCGGCGGCGGCTTCGGCGGCAAGCTACCGGTCACGCCGGAGGAGATCATCACCACGCTGGTCGCGCGCAAACTCGGTAAGCCGGCCAAGTACACCGAGTCTCGCTCGGAGTCGCTCATGTCGGCCCATCATGGGCGCGATCAGATCCAGGACATCACGATCACCGCCAAGCGCGACGGCACCGTCACCGGCCTCGACGTCCATCTGCTGGCGGACATGGGCGCCTACTTGCGACTGGTCGGGCCGGGCGTCCCGATTCTCGGTGCGTTCATGTTTCCCGCGATCTACAAGTTTCCGGCCTACCGATTCGTGTGCGAGGGCGTATTCACCACCAAGACCGCGACGGACGCCTACCGCGGAGCGGGCCGCCCGGAGGCCACCTTCGCAGTCGAACGGATCATGGACGAGCTGGCTGTCGAACTCGGCATGGACCCCATGGAACTGCGCCGCAAGAACTGGATCGCTCACGAGGAGTTCCCGTTCACCACGGTCTGCGGTCTGACCTATGACAGCGGCAACTACGAGGCCGCCACCGACAGAGCGCTCGAGCTCATCGGGTGGGACGAACTGCGGGCCGAACAAGTGCAACGGCGCGGGCGCAACGACCCGGTTCAGCTCGGCCTCGGCATCTCGACGTTCACCGAAATGTGCGGTCTGGCGCCCTCACGCGTACTTGGCTCGCTGGATTACGGCGCCGGGGGCTGGGAGAACGCCTCAGTGCGGGTGCTGGCTACGGGCAAGATCGAGGTGGTGACAGGTGCGAGCGCGCACGGCCAGGGCCACGAGACAGCCTTCAGCCAGATCGTCGCCGACAAACTCGGAGTGGCATTCGACGACGTCGAGATCATCCACGGCGATACCCAATCCTCGCCGAAGGGGCTCGATACCTACGGCTCGCGCTCGTTGGCGGTCGGCGGGATCGCGATCGTGCAGGCGGCCGAAAAGGTCGTGGCCAAGGCTCGGGTCATCGCGGCCCACCTGCTCGAGGCCAATCCGGACGACCTCGAATTCGAAGGTGGGTCGTTCCAGGTGAAGGGATCGCCCGGGTCCGCGATCAGTCTCGGTGAGGTCGCGTTCGCAACGTTCACCGCGCACAACCTGCCTGACGGGGTCGAGCCCAGCCTGGACTCCGACGCGACGTATGACCCCGAGAACTTCTCGTTCCCACACGGCACCCACCTGTGCGCCGTCGACGTCGACACCGAGACCGGCCAGGTGAAGATCCGCAAGTATGTCTGCGTCGACGACATAGGGTCGCCGATCAACCCGCTCATCATCGAGGGCCAAGTGCATGGCGGGCTGGCGCAGGGGATCGCGCAGGCCCTGTTCGAAGAGGCGGTCTACGACGACGCCGGCAACCTCACCACGGGCACGCTTGTCGACTACACGCTGCCCTCGGCCGCCGACCTGCCGTGGTTCACGACGGACCGCACCGTTACGCCCTCGACCTCGAACCCTTTGGGTGTCAAGGGAGTCGGCGAAGCGGGCACCATCGCCTCGACTCCGGCCGTGGTCAATGCTGTGGTGGATGCGTTGCGGCCGTTCGGGGTCAACGACATCCAGATGCCGGCCACGCCCGAGCGGGTGTGGCGGGCCGTCCATGGCACCCAGAGGTCTGAGCGGGCCGCTGAGGGCACCAATGCCTACGGCGGGGCGAGTACCAGTTCCTCCGACGGTTCGGCTGAAGGAGGCCTGCTGTGATTCCCGCCGCGTTCGACTACCTGCGTCCGGGCTCCATTGATGAAGCGGTCTCGGCCATCGGCCAGGCGGGCGAGGACGGCAAGGTGCTCGCGGGCGGCCAGTCGCTGATCCCCGTGCTGCGGCTGCGCCTGGCCTACCCCTCGGCGCTCGTCGACGTCGGGCGGGTGCCAGAGCTACGCGGCGTGCGCGACGACGTCGACGCGATCGCCATCGGCGCGATGACCACACACCACGACGTGATGAACAACTCCCTGGTCAGGGAACATGCACCGCTGCTCGCCCAAGCGACCGCCACCGTGGCCGACCCGCAGGTGCGACACCGCGGCACCCTCGGCGGCGCACTGGCACACGCCGACCCGGCCGGCGACCTGGGCGCGGTTGCGCTGGCGCTCAACTGTGAGTTCGTCGCGGTCGGCCCGACAGGGGAGCGACGCATCCCAGCCTCGGAGTTCTTCCTCGACTACCTGACGACGGCGCTGGCTCCCGACGAGTTGCTCACCGCGATCCGAGTGCCCAAGCTCGGCCCCGAGTGGTCCTCGCACTACGAGAAGTTCAACCGGGTTGCCCAAGGGTGGTCCATCGTCGCCGTCGCGGCACTCGTTCGCCGCGACAACGGCTCCATCGCCGAGGCACGCATCGGGCTGACCAACATGGGCTCGACGCCATTGCGCGCCCCTGCGGCCGAGCAGGCATTGGCCGGCCAGAGGGCCACGCTTGAGGCGGTAACCGCTGCCGCCGAACACGCCGCGGATGGCACGACACCGCCGAACGATCTGTCGGCCCAGGCGGATTACCGTGAACATCTCGCCCGAGTACTCACCAAGCGGGCCCTATTGGCCGCAGCGAGGATCTGACGATGCAGTTGGAGCATTCGTTCACCGTCCCCGTGGGCGTCGAGGATGCATGGACGGTCCTGCTCGACATCGAACGAATCGCTCCCTGCATGCCCGGAGCGGCGATCGATTCGGTTGACGGCGATAACTTCACCGGAACGGTGAAGGTCAAGCTGGGCCCGATCGCTCTGACGTATAAGGGCAAGGCCAGCTTCGTCGAGAAGGATGTCGACGCGCACCATGTGGTGATCGACGCCCGCGGCCGCGACTCGCGCGGCAACGGCACCGCCAACGCGAAGATCACCGCGACGCTCACCGAAGAGGGTCCCTCGACAATCGTGCACGTCCTGACCGACCTTGACATCACTGGCAAGCCGGCCCAATTCGGTCGGGGCGTGATGGTGGACGTCGGCAACAAGCTGATCGGCCAATTCGCCGACTGCTTGGCCGGCAAACTGGCTGGCGGGCACGACGCCGCGTCCCCAGGGGGCGACGCGGCCAGCACCCGAGCCAGCGAGGCGGTTCAACCCCAGCCTGCTCCGGCCACCACGCCGAGACCGACGGCCCCCCGGCCGGCAGCCCCGGGTGGCGCGGCCCAGGTCGAGCCGATCAACCTCATCGAGTCGGCCGGACCGGCGATCGTGAAGCGCTTGGCCCCGGTCGCGATCGTCGCCGCACTACTGCTCCTGATCCTGCGTCGGCGAGCCAAGGCCTGACCCACACGGTCAGGCCGTTAAACGAGGCATCCCGGGCGTTCGATGGCGCCGCTCCCAGCTCGTTCGGCATCGGGTGTGCACCCGCTCGCATGCTCAGGCGCGGAACTCGGCTGGGCGCTCGGCGGTTGCCGCGGCGAGTGCCTTCAGGGTCAGCTCTGAGTTGTAGTCCTTGCCGTAGACCGGTGTGCCTGGCTGTTGATGCCAGGACTCATCGAGGGATCCGCCATCGACCGGGTCGAACCCCAGCTGGTCAACGAGGTCGAAGACCGCCTGCTTGGCCCGACCGTCGGCGCCAGCGACGGGCAACGCGATCCGCTCGGACGTTCCGCTCGGCATCCCCTTCTCAAGCAGATGCTTCCAGAAGATCCCGTTGAAGACCTTGATCACCGGTACGCCCAGGTGCCGCGACACCCACATGCTCTCCGGGATCCCTGCCTCGATCTCGGCGATGAGCCCGTCGCGCTGCTTGGGGTAGTAGTTGTTGGTCTCGATGATCGCAGCGCCCGGCTTCGCGGTCGAGACGATGCCGGGGGCCAGATCGGGGACGTTCTTCTGCGGGATGCTGATGATCACGAGGTCAGCGCCGGTGGCCGCCTGCGAGGCCCAGACTGCGGTCGCTCCAGTTTCGGTCGCAAGCTCGGACAATGTCGCGGGAGCTCGCGAGTTGGCCACGTGCACCTCGTGGCCCAGGGCTGTCAGCCTCCGAGTGAGCGTGCCGCCGATGTTTCCTGCCCCAATGATTGCGATTCTCATGAGGGCTCGAACCCCTGCCGGGTGCAGGCAATTCCACGGCCGTGGTTCGAGGCGCGACCGGTTCGGGCACGCCAAGGCTCAGGCAATCGCAGGTCTGCGTTCCGTCAGCGGTGTAGCCAGCTGAGGAGCGAGGGAGGCGCGAGTTCGGTGGCTCGGGAGTAGTAGTGGGCCAGTTCACGATCGTCGAGAATCTCTCGACCCGCGCCTGACTTGCCTCCTCGGAAGAATGCGGCCTGGTCCTTGAGGATGCCTGCCTCGGGCACAAGGTCGTTCGCGCGAGATCGCATCTGATCGAAGCGCGCGGCGTTGACCAGCGACGGCCACGCCAGCGGGTCGACGGGAATGGCGAGCCAGTTCGCAATGCGGTTCATCTGTCCGTCGAGATCGGCCAATAGGTCGTCGTAGTGCACCAGGAGGATGTTCGGTCCTTGGCCCCGTTGCCATGCGTCGGACAGATGCCACATGACCCCGGGAAGCGAGTCCATGGCTTCGAACGGGCTCTCGTCCGAGTCGATCCATCCCAACAGCCAGTCATGCAGACGCGGGCGTGGTGCGGCAGGTGTGGCGGGTTCGGGTTGTCCGATGAGCGCCCGAAGCCACGTCCGGTCGATGTTGGCGCCCTGGTGGTAGAGCGAGACCGCCATGTCCAAAGGATGCCGAGCCACGACGATGTACTGCGCCCGCGGATCGAGCGGCACGCCGTCCAGCGGAGTGTGCGTCTTGATCACCCGCCGATGTTGCTGATCGGCCAAGCGAGCCGCCACCTCTTCCCTCGGCGCGACAAGGTGATCGAACCAAGGGGACAGGCGGCCGAGGCGGTCCGGCAATATGGGGCTGCCGAACACGAGCAAAGCGCAGATCATCTGCATCCAGGTCGTCCCGCTCTTGGAACGGGTACTGATCACGATGTCGCCTTCACGGAAGGCAAAGCCATCCCAACGACTGCTGTCCTCCTCGCCAGTGACGTAACGGCGGGGAGTGGCTGGCACAAGCTAGAGCGTAGAACCTAGCGACAGAGTCGACGCGGATCCTTCGCGATCAGGTGCTCTCCTTGCCCTCGATCGGCGACAGGCTCACCTGTGATCAGCACATCCGGGCCGGTCAGACGCCGGTTTGCAGCTCGGCGATGTCGTCTTCGGAGAGGGAGATGTCTGCGACCTTCATGTTCTCCTCGAGGTGCGCGACGGTAGATGTGCCGGGAATGAGCAGGATGTTGTCGCGGTGCGCGAGCAGCCACGCCAGGCCGACCTGGGCCGGCGATGCGCCCAGTCGTTCGGCGACGGCCCGCACCGCGGGATTTTCGGTGACCTTCGGCATGTTCGGGAACGCCGATCCCAGCGGGAAGTAAGGAACATAGGCGATGCCGGCGTCGTGGCAGAGGTCGAGCACGTCGACGTCCTTCTGGTCGACCAGGCTGAACGGGTTCTGCACACAGATGATGCTGGCCTGCGTCATGGCCTGCTGGACCTGAGCCCGCGATGCGGTCGAGATGCCGACCCCCGCGATTTTGCCTTCTTCACGTAGCGAAACCATCTCCGCCAGCTGATCCTCAAGGGCAATCGGTTGACTGTCTGGTGTCACATGTGTGTCCATCAGCCGCAGATTCACTGCGCCGAGTCGATCGGTACCGAGGCTGCGGAGATTGTCCTCGACCGCCGACCGCAGCTGCTCGGGCCGTTGACCGGGGATCCAGCCGCCTTGATCGTCACGGAAGGCGCCGACTTTGGAGACCAACACGAGGCTGTCGGGGTAGGGATGCAAGGCCTCGCGGATCAGTTCGTTCGAGGTGTCGGGTCCGTAGAACTGGGCGGTGTCGAGGTGGTCGACGCCGAGCTCAACCGCGCGCCGCAGGACGGCTATAGCCTCGTCGTGGTCGCGCGGTGGCCCCAGGACGCCGGGGCCGGGGAGTTGCATTGCACCGAAGCCGACGCGATGAACGTTGAAAATGCCCAGGGGATGGGTGTCCATGTCTTCGACGGTAGCGCCATCACACACATGCGATCAGCTCGTTGGGCCGGCTCGCCGACGAGTGAGACGCATACCGGCTGCATGGGGGGTCTGCACCTGCGAGAGTGGTCCGATGACCAGACAGGTGCAGATCACCTTCGATTGTGCAGATCCCGCTATGTTGGCGGCCTTCTGGGCTCAAGTGCTCGGCTACCGCCTACAACCGCCACCTGACGGGTTCGAATCGTGGGAAGCGGCTCTCGAATCCTTCGGCGTGCCGCGCGATCAGTGGAACTCGCGCTCGGCGATCCTGCCCGTCGAGGGTGGCCAGCCGCGTGTGTTCTTCCAGCGGGTGCCCGAGGGCAAGACCGTCAAGAACCGGCTCCACCTCGACGTTCGGGCGGCCCCGGGCCTGGAGGGTGACGAACGGATGAGCATCCTTGAGAACGAGGCCAGTCGCTTGATGACCCTCGGCGCGACACGTGGCTATCGGGTCGAGCCCGACAAGGCGACCATGGAGGCCGGGTTCATCACAATGCACGATCCGGAGGGCAACGAATTCTGCCTCGATTAGCCGGCAGAGCTGCGCAGAACGGGCCGCCAGGCTAGGAGAAGAGGTGATCCAGAGTGGGAATCACCACCCTGGCGCCAGCGATGTCCTCGCAGCGGGTTGCCGCCGGAGCCGCTGGTCGGTCCTGCACGTCGAGCAACGCGCACGCTTGTTCAGTCAGGAATCGGCTCGCCTTCGCATAGACGTGACGGGCGCGAAAGCTGGTCGGGTCGGTGGGCAGCCGAAGCGGGGTGTACATCGTGAGACGGTCGCGAGCCCGGGTCGCGGCGACGTAGAACAGGCGCTGCTCCTCGAGCAGGCCGTCATCGTCGGAGAGAGCCATGTCCGACGGCAACGCGCCGTCGACCACTCGCAAGAGGTGCACGGACTGCCACTCGAGCCCCTTCGCCGAATGGATGGTGGACAGGGTAAGGAAGTCGTCGTCGAGGTGAGGTGGTTTGGCATAGTCCGAAGTGGATGACGACGGGTCGAGCGCCACCTCGGCGACGAATGCCGCGAGATCAGCACGGGTGGCGGCAATAGCGCCGAGGCGTGTGACGTCCTCCACCCGGGCGTGCCAGTCGACGTAGCGAGCACGGATCAGAGGAAGCACGGCGGTCACGCACGCCGCGGCGCGCTCCGCCGGACTGGCACCACCCGCGGCGATGAGCTGCGTGAGCGTGGCCGTGAGCGAGGTACGTGAATTGTGCGGTGCCGCGGCTACCACGGCGTTCAGGTCCACCGTGTCGGTGACCAGGTGCGGCAGGAGCACCCGCGCGCTTGCCTTGCCGATTCCACGGTGCAGCACCACCACGCGGTACCACGCCAGCTCATCGCGCCGGTTCACGGTGACCCGCAGGGCGGCCATGAGGTCGCGCACGTGCGCCGTCTCGAGGAAGCTGAGGCCGCCGTATTTCACATACGGGACCTTGCGCACCGAGAGCTCGATCTCGAGCACGCCGCTGTGGCTGCCGGCTCGCATGAGCACCGCCTGTTGCCTGAGGCTCACGCCGTCCTGCTGGGCTCCGAGGACGGCATCGGCCACCAGCCGGGCTTCGGCATCCGGGTCCTCACACCGAATCAGCACCGGTCGGTCCGCGTGGCCCTCGCGGTCGGCGGTGAGCAGCAGCCTCGTCTCGCCCTGGGCTGGGCGGGTGACGTCGGCGCCTGGGCGGGTGACCGTGGCTTCCGGGCGGACGACGTTCGCCAGATCCAGGATGGGCTGCACCGACCGGAAGTTGCGTTGCAGTCGAACCAACGTCGCAGTCGTGAAGCGCGCCAACAGTGAGTCCAGGTGCGCGCCGCTGGCACCCCGGAAGCCGTAGATCGCTTGGGCGTCGTCGCCGACCACCGTCAGGCCCGATCCCTGCGGGCACAGCCCGGTGATGATCGCGACCTGCGCCTGATTGACGTCCTGGTACTCGTCGACCAGGACCCAGTGCCATCTGCGGCGAAGCCGCTCACCGACGGTGGGGTCGGCGAGCAGCTGCCCCCAGCACAGCAGCAGATCATCGAAGTCGAGCAGCCCGCGTTCGCGCTTGCGAGCGCTGAACGCGCGGAACAGGCTCAGGATCTGCTCGACCTGCTCCTCAGCGCACCAGCCGATCTCGTCATCGATGACCTGCCGTGCGGGCCGGGCGGTGTTCACCACGCGGGAGTAGACGTCCGCAAGCCTTTGACTACTGGGCAACCGCGTCTTCGTCCCGGTCAGGCCGTGTTCCTCACGGAGTAGGTCGATCAGATCGACGACATCCGGCGGGTCGAGCACGGTCACGGCTGACAACCCCAGCGACGCGACGTGCTCACTGATGATGCGGTGAGCCACGGCATGAAACGTGCCACCCCACAGCCGCGCCCCCGCGCGCGGATCACCGGCCAGTGCTGCCGATCTGGACACCAGGGACGCCGCCGCTCGTCTAGTAAAGGTCAGCAGCAAGATGCGCTCGGGCTTGACGCCGGATTCCAACAATCTCGCCACTCGTGAGGTCAGCATCCTGGTCTTGCCCGTGCCGGCGCCCGCCACGACGACCAGAGGTCCAGATCCGTGTTCGACCGCCTCCAGCTGCGCATCATCCAGTCCGTCGGCCCAGCCGCTATCACACATGTGTTCGACCCTAGCCGCTGGCGGCGCTTGCACGGGGAGGCAGCGCGCCAGCGGCTAGGCGCCGTACGAAGTCACTCCTCAAGCCGTCGGATCTCGACCCCGCTGGACGGCGTCGATGCCTCGGGGATCCGCGCGGCAAGCGCGGTGGCGGCCTCCAGGTCGTCCGCCTCAACCAGGTAGTAGCCGCCGATCACCTCCTTGGTCTCCACGAATGGCCCGTCGGTTGCCACTGGACGGCCACGGTCGTCGGGGCGAAGCGAGACAGCCTGGGCGGCCGGCTGCAATTCGCCACCGGCGAGGACGCGCGGACCGGCTTCGGCCTGAAACGCGACATGCCCGGCGGCGTTGTGGGCTTGCCAGTCGTCGGATGCCTCGGCCCATGTGCGCTCGTCGCCATAGATGAGGAGGAGGAATTTTGTCATATCGCGATCCGATCGTGTGGGGCACGGCTGGCCCGACCACTAGGACGACGAACCGACGCGCCGCCAATCGACATCTGGTCCTGATCGACGGTTTCTCGGGCGACCGTCATCGTCATGGCGCGCGTGGCCCACGGTCCACGACCGGCTTGGGTGGTCCGGACGGGAGGCTGAGGTAGGCGAGGAGGCCGACTGGAATGGGCAGCAGGAAGCTCAGTGCGCGCCATGCCAGGACGCCGAGGATCGCTACGCCGCGGGTGACGTTGAACCCCACCAGAGACGGGATCAGGAACGCCTCTACGACCCCCAGCCCGGCGGGAGTGAGCGGAATCGCGGCCAGGACGTTGGCGATGCCGTAGGGCACCAGCAGCCCATCCGGGCCGAGCGTGTGTCCGAAGGCTCGAACGCACGCCCACAGGGCAGCGGCGTCGAGCAGCCAGTTCGCGGCCGCGAGGGTGACCACCCGCGCGAGCAGGCGACGGTCCGTACCGAGGTGTCGCAGGTACGCGGCGGCGTTGCCGACTGCTGCTCGCACATCGTCGGCCGAGGTGAACGGCAGCCGACCTATCAGCGCAGCCAAACGCGCCGAGGCGACTTGCTCATGCCGGGTGAGAATGATCGCCGCCGCTGCTGCCATCGCCAGCAGGGCAAGTCCAACGAGCGCAACGACCCCGTAGATCGACGTGAACCCGTGGAGCGCGATGGTGGCGACGAGGGCGATACCGAGTAGCGCGTTGAGGACAAGCGCGGATCCGACGGCTTGGGTCGCCTTGGCGACCACGGCATCGGTACCGGCAACACCGGCTGCTACGAGCAGCCGGTAGCCCAACCCAATACCCACGGCCGAACCCGCCGGCACGCAATGGCTCACTGCCAGCGTCGAAAGGTCGATCCGGAGTACCCGCCCGAACGACGGGCGGCGCGGCCGGGGCAACAGCGTCCACGTCAACAGCCCGTAGGCCGCGAGCGATCCGCACTCGAGACCTACGGCTGCGAGCAGCCAAGCGTTGTCGGCGTCGAGCAGCAGGTGCCAGCTCTTGCGAGAGCCGGCCAGCTGCGGGATCAGGAGATATTCGATCACGACCGCGACCACGGCGAGCCGGATCACCCGCCGCAAGCTGTCGGGAACGCGAATATGCCCCCGTGTCCACCCGGGCCGCGAGCCCGCTTGGTTATCCGCCACGGCCCCAGCCGTCCGCGCTGCACAGACAGTTCACAACGATCACGCCCGTCCTGTGACCATGAGTCTCGCGTGCGCCCGAACGGGCCCGTGCGAGACGTAGTGCCACGAGTGTCTCGCGCTCTTGATGTTCCACCGGCGCGGGGCGCCGCTGACCGCGATCAGTACTACCCGATATGTCAGGAGACCGGTAGCTGAGTGCGCCTCACTCCTTGGGCGCCGGAGACGTGGCCTCGGGCCGAATCGCCCCGAGCGCGGCCATTTCGCGGTCCTGGGCCTTAAGGAGGCGGTCGTACACGTCACTCAGATGGGGGTCAGCGTCGGCGGGGATCGGAATCGGCAGCAGCGGGTTCGCACCGAGGTAATGATCCCAAGTCGAGCGCGCCTCGTCAGCCACCGCACGGGCCTTGAGGTAGTCGATGAGCAGATCCTGGGCGTCGTCGGTCATGTGCGGGGTCTACCCGCTGCAAGCATTGCTCACACCCAGTGTGGCGAGGAGCCGCGACCTATAGTTCCTTGCTTACATAAGGGAGGGCATATATTCAGCCCGCGACTGATCAGCCTGGAGCATTTCCTGGCGGGGACGCTGGCATCAGACACCGATCCCGCCACACTGCATCTGACTCCGGAGTTCCTGCCCGCCATCAATTCGCGCATGGCTGCGCTCGCGCAGCTGCTGGAGGCGGACACGTCGCACCCGGCGGGCGCGACTCGCTGACCTGATTCCGCTTCGGGCCGGCTACCCGGCGAGCATGATCTGCGCGCAGTGCTCGCCGATCATCATGGACGCGGCATTGGTGTTGCCCCCGACGATGCTCGGCATGATGGAGGCATCCGCGACGCGCAGCCCCTCGACGCCGACGACTCGCAACGACGGGTCGACGACCGCTCGGTCATCCACCCCCATGCGGCATGTCCCCACCGGGTGGTAGACGGTGGTCGCCCTGTTGAGGACCTCCGTCGCGAGGGCAGCTCTAGTCGGATATCCCAATCCGGGTGAAACCTCGGTGTCGACTGCCGTCGAGATTGAGCGGCTCGCCATCGTTTCGCGAATCAGCTCGAGGCCAGACACGAGCACGTCGATATCGCCCTGCTCATCGAGATAGTTCGGGTCGATCACCGGTGCCGCCGTGGGGTCCGCCGAGGCCAGCCGAAAGGTTCCGCGGCTCTTTGGGTAGATCAACGTCGACATGATCGTCAGCGATCGCCGGGGATCAGGCTTGTGCCGGATCGGCGCATCCTGATTCGGCGACGGGTAGCTCCAGGGCAGTACGTGAAGCTGGAGATCCGGGACCGCGTCTGCGTAAGGCGTCCTGACAAAGGCGACCACCTCGAACACACTGCGCGCCAGCCAGGTGCTGTTGTTCCTCAAGTTCTCCTTGATGAACGCGCGGGCGAAATAGCCCGGCGACGGCTTGCGCACAGCTGTGGGCATGGCGAACGACATCGGCACGAACAGATGATCATGCAGGTTGTCACCGACCGGTAGGTCGGCGACGATGTCGATGCCGAAGGCGCGAACGTGATCTGCCGGTCCGATACCCGACAGCATGAGCACCTGGGGCGAGCCATACACGCCGGCGCTCAACACCACTTCCCGGGTAGCCCGAATGATGCGGCGTTTGTTGCCCCCCAGGACCTCGACGCCGCTCGCGCGACCCTTCTCGATGACGATGCGAGCGACCTGGGTCTTGGCCAGCACGGTGAGATTGGCCGGCCGGTCGTCTAGATAACCCACCGCGGCGCTATAGCGCAGCCCGTCCGAGTTGCTCTGCTGGAACAGCGATACACCCTCTTGTTCGGCACCGTTGTAGTCCGGGTTCTTCTTCACCGACGCGGTTTCGCTCAGCGCGTCGATGAAGGATTGCGATGCCGGCGTCAACTCCCGGGCGCGGATCACCTTGATGGGTCCGGAGCCGCCGCGGTAGTCGTCGCCGCCATCCTCGAACGACTCGAATCGCTTGAAGCTGGGCAGTACGTCGTGGTAGCTCCAGCCGGCGTTCCCTTCGGCTGCCCAGTCATCGAAGTTCTTGCGGTTCCCCCGGACGAAGACCATGCCGTTGATTGAGCTGGACCCGCCGACCACCTTGCCGTGTGTCTGCGGAATCCTGCGCCCTAGGGCGTGCTTCTGCTCGGTCGAGTAGTGGCCCCAGTCCACGGTCTTCTTCAGCTGGGGGACGCTGTGCAGCGGACCGATCATGCCGGGCTTGCGCACCAGTTGCGTGTTGTCCTTGCGGCCGGCCTCGATGAGGATCACCCGCGCGCCAGAGTCGGCCAATCTGCGCGCGATTATGCAGCCTGCACTGCCGGCTCCAACGACGACGTAGTCGGCAGTCTCGTCCACAGGACTCCTCGCGGTCATGAATCTCCCGCGCTTGCCGCGGCCCATCAGCAATATATTCCCGCGCCTGGCGACAAACAAGAACAAGTTCTAGTTTGCTCGGATGGGCATCGAGGGCGTGCGACCAGCGCGGCGGGCGTCGGAGGTTGCTGCTAGACACAGCAGGTGATCCCGCCAGCCGCCAGCGACCTGAGGGAGTCCGCACAGGAGCACCTGAAGCAGCTCGCGGGGCCGGACGCCATTCTGCGCGAGGATCAGTGGACAGCGATCCGAGCCTTGGTCGCCGAGCGGCGGCGCGCGCTGGTCGTCCAGCGGACCGGCTGGGGCAAATCCGCGGTGTACTTCATCGCCACGGCATTGCTGCGCGCGCAGGGGAGCGGGCCGACGGTGATCGTCTCGCCGCTGCTCGCGCTCATGCGGAACCAGATCGACGCGGCACGCCGGGCGGGCATCCGGGCGGTCACGGTCAACTCGACCAACGTCGAGTCCTGGAAGAGCATCTACGTCCAGATCGCCAGCGGAGAGGTGGATGTGTTGCTGCTGTCGCCGGAGCGTCTGAACAATCCCGACTTCCGCGACAACGTCCTGCCTTCGCTGGCGGGTACCTGCGGTCTGCTGGTTGTCGACGAGGCGCACTGCATCAGCGACTGGGGCCACGACTTCCGGCCGGACTTTCGACGGCTACGGACGCTGCTGCCGCAACTTCCTGCCGGCATCCCGGTCCTAGCGACGACGGCCACAGCCAACGCGCGGGTCGTCGCTGACGTTGCCGACGTGCTCGGACTGGGTCAGGCGACAGGCGACGTGCTCGTGCTGCGCGGCAGTCTGGATCGCGAGTCCCTGCAGCTCAGTGTGCTGTGCCTCGAGTCCACCGCCCACCGGCTGGCATGGCTTGGCGAGCACCTGGGCCGTTTGCCGGGTTCGGGCATCATCTATGCCCTCACGGTCGCGGCGAGCGAGCAGATTGCCGCGTATTTGCGGGCATGCGGCCACCGTGCCGAGGCGTATTCGGGCCAGACCGAGCAGCAGGAGCGCATCGCTGCCGAGGACGACTTGATACACAACCGGGTGAAGGCCCTGGTCGCCACGTCCGCGCTGGGCATGGGGTTCGACAAACCGGACCTCGGTTTCGTCGTGCACTTCGGTGCGCCGGCTTCACCAATCGCGTACTACCAGCAGGTGGGCCGCGCTGGCCGCGGCGTCGGTGCCGCGCAAGTCATCCTGCTGCCCGGAGCCGAAGACCAGGCCATCTGGGACTACTTCGTCTCTGTCGGGTTCCCCGCCGAGAACGAGGTCCGGGCAGCGCTGGACGCGCTCACGGGCGCCAATGGGCCGGTGAGTACCCAGGCGTTGGAGGCCAGGGTGCGACTGTCGCGGTCCCGCCTGGAGATGATGCTAAAGGTGCTCGATGTCGACGGCGCCGTGCGGCGGGTGCGTGGCGGTTGGATCGCCACGGGGGAACCGTGGAACTACGACGCCGAGCGTTACGCCAACGTGGGCAAGGTGCGCGCGGACGAACAGCAGGCCATGCGGGACTACATCGCCACGCCCTCGTGCAGGATGCGATATCTGCGCGCGCAACTTGACGACGACCGAGCGCGTGATTGTGGCCGCTGCGACAACTGCGCCGACCCGGCGCAGGCTGGCGAAGTCTCGGACTCAGCTCTGAGCGCCGCAGCGCGGACACTTCACCTGCCAGGCGTCGACATCGATGCACGCCGGATGTGGCCCGCCGCCATGTCCGACCTCGGGCTGACCGTCCGAGGGAAGATCCCGATCGGTGAGCAGGCAGAGACTGGGCGGGCGGTCGCGCGCGCCACTGACCTAGGGTTCGGGCCCGCGCTACGTCAGCTGCTCGAAGTCGATCGAGACCCGCTGGTCGTGCCTGAGAATCTCGCCCGCGCGAGTAGCGACGTACTCGCCGCGTGGCGATGGGAGCAGCCGCCGCAGGCAGTGATCCACGTCGGGTCGCTTCGACGACCCGTGTTGGTGTCCGACCTCGCCGCGCGCGTCGCCGCTGCCACAGGGGTTCCCCACCTCGGCGCCGTCCTGCACCACTCGGCGCGTGATCCGGGGCGGGCCAACAGCGCCCTTCGGCTCGCTGCGATCTGGGACGCGTTTGAGATCTCAGCCGACTTGGCCACCATGCTGACCGGGCAGCCGATTCTGCTGGTCGACGATGTAGTGGACACAGGGTGGACCTGCACCGTGGTCGCCCGCCTGTTGCGCCGGGCGGGTGCTGGGCCCATCTATCCGTTCGCGCTGGCGATCTCAGGCTGACGCCGAGGTCCTGCCCGTCGCGAAGCACCCTCGCGCGCCAGCGGCGGCGTCGGTGCACGCTCGCCTGCTCGAAACCGTGATATCCGGACCCGGCTACGGCGTCCTTCTCTCTGGGGATTCCCTCCGATCTCACGAGGGAGTAGCAGCTGCGGCGTTGCTAGATGCGTCGCGCCGAGGTGGGTCGGGTAGGCGCAACATGTTCACAGTTCACCAGCGGGGCTGGCGGTCAGACCTCGAAGACGACGTCTCGGACGAAGTCCTCGTCGAGGCGGTCAAACTCGGTGATCGTGCGGCGTTCGGAGCGCTGTACGCACGACATGCCGGGATTGCCCGCGGTGTCGCCCGGACCTTGTCGAGGTCTGAACACGACGCAGACGACCTCGTCTCCGAGGCATTCGTGCGCGTGTTCCACGCACTCGAGCGCGGTGGGGGACCAAGGGAGCGTTTCCGGTCCTACGTCCTGATGGCGGTGCGCAACACCGCCTACGACCGGACTCGTCGGGACCGTCGGATCTCCTTTCACGGCGACCTCGACGCCTTCGACGATGGTGTCCATACAGATGATCCGGTTGTGCTCTCCCACGAACGCGCGATCCTTCTCCGGGCGCTGGGCTCGCTGCCCGAGCGGTGGCAGCGCATCCTCCGGTATACCGAAGTAGAGGGGATGAAGCCGGCGGCGGCGGGCAAATTGATGGACCTGTCCCCGAACGCTACGGCGGCCTTGGCGATGCGCGCGCGTGAGGGTCTGCGCCAGGCGTACCTGCAGGCGCACCTTGCGAAGGTCGACCGACCGGGGTGCCGCTTCACCCACGATCGGCTGGGCGCGTGGACGCGCAGGGCGTTGGCCCGGGGCGACACCCTGCGCGTACGCGCGCACCTGGACATGTGCGAGCGCTGCACAGCGCTGGCGCGTGAACTCGACGACGTCAACCGCAGTTCGGCCCCGGGTCGAAATGCGCCCGATCACGTAGACCGCGATTGACTCTGTCGACGGTGGGCGATACCGCAACCGCCGCGCTCGGCGAATCCAGCCTGATTCGGGGAGTGAGTGCGGCTGAGCAGGCGCAGGTTGCCCCCCGCGATGACCTTATTGTCCCCAAGATGGCCTAGGTGGTCCATCAGCGCCCAATCGATCTGAGCCCAGGAGTGCAGCCGGTAGGCCAGATCGCGCCGGTCTCGCGCCCAGGCGAAGACAATGAGGCAACCGGTGCCGATCAGGGCGAGCAGCCACAGCATCGCGCCACGCGGAAGAACCTGGGTCAGCAACGCGTCAAGTCCGCTCGCCACCCAGATGCCGAACAGCCAGCGCCGTCGGCGGCGGAACAAAGCCTCGGTGTAGACCACGACGTCGATCGTCTTGCTTGGGTAGGTCGGATGGCTGCTCATGCATCTCACTCCCGACGTTCGTCCGCGCGAGTCTGTCGTCGCCCCTATGACGCCACGGCCGCGAGATTGTGTCGGTATTGCACTGGTTTGTCACCTAGAAGACATTTGCATGTGAGCGGGCGATTTCCCTGTGTATGACGGGGAGGCCCACACAAATCATCTGTCAGCCATATACTGCCGAACCGCGCAATTAGGACAGAGGAGTAGTTGTCGTCATGCAAGACCTGATCGGCGAGCTGCGCCGGGTTCGCCTGTTTACGAGCGCCAGCGATGCCACCCTGTCTGTGCTGGCCGAGCACACTGTCGTGCGGCGGCTGGATCGCGGCCAGATCTTGTTCCGCGCGGGGGACCCAGTCAAGGACCTCTACGTGGTTCGCGCCGGCAAGCTGCGCGTCTATGTCTCTTCGCCACGCGGAGATGAGCTGGTGCTGGCTATCCGCGTGCCGGGCCAGGCGCTTGATGCCTTATCCGTCATCGATGGGCAATCCCGCTCTGCCTCCAGCCAGGCACTCGAGCCCGTCGGGCTGTTCGCCATTCCGGCTAGCTGCGTGCGATCGCAGCTGTGGAGCGATCGCGGCGCCCTGCTCGCCGCAGCTGTCGAGATCGCCGCCGGCATGCGCCAACTCACCGACACTGTCAGCGATCTGGTGTTCCTCGACCTTCCGCGTAGGCTCGCGAAGTTCTTGTTGAGCAACGCCGTGGACAATCGCGGCGGATCGCTGGCAGTCACCCTCCCGGGCAACCAGTCGGGCGTGGCCGCACAACTCGGCGTCACCCGGCAGTCCCTGAATCGGGCGCTTGCCGGACTCGGCCGGCGAGGCTGGATCGACGTCCACGGAGCGCACGTGCAGGTTCGCGACGCCGCCGCGCTCAGACGGTTCGCCATTTCGTAGCGCCCCGATTCGCAACCCGGCAATTGGCCGGCACTGCGTAATCCTTTGCCGCCGGACGCGTCAAGTGACCAGACACGTCGTGCGAACTAAGGAATGGTCATGCTTCTCGCCCCACGCAGCCACGCACGCAGCGACGAGATCTCGAAGTTTCCGATCGGCACGCAGGTAGTCGCACTGCCACCGACGATGCGCCGACCGGTTCGTGGCGAAGTGGTCGATGCGGAGGGCTTCGTACGCGCCGTCAAGACGATCGCAGGCCTCGTGATCGCCGTCGACGTCGAGGATTGTCACGCGAGCGCTTTTCGTCGTCAGTAGTGATAGCCAGCAGGCGACGACGATGAGGGCGGCCCCGAGGGCGATGTCGAAGGGGGACCGGAGCTCGACGTCAGCTCGTGGCCGCCGGCGTCCAATTCCCACCACTTCGCACCGAAGCTATCGCTGCCCTGGCCCTTGGTGTCCCCGGGGGCGGTATCTGATGCGAAGTAGTAGAGCGGGTGGCCCGCGTAGGCCAACTGCACGGCGCCGTCGCTACGCGTCAGGGTGCTGATGTCCGCTCCGGTCACGCCCGCGCCTGCCGCTGGGGTGCCATGGGGGCTCACCGGCGGCCACACCTGCGCGCAGCCGCCCGCGCAGGTAGAGCGCGCTGCGGAGTCGGCCGTCCAGAGATAGAGCGTGCGGCCCGCGCCGTCGGTGAGGTGACCGCCGGTCATCTTGAGGGTCGTCACCGCCTCGAGCGCCGCGGCCGGGCTTGCCGAGGATGAGCTGCTCGTGCCCGCCACCGGCGCCGTCTTGGTCGCGGAACTACACCCGGCGATGACCACGGCTGCAGCGAGGGACACCGCGATCGCGTCCGCGGCGTGCCCGCGGGCCTGGCGCGGCCTTGTGGCTGACCTGATCGGCATCCTCGAACTCCGTTCGCTCGGCGCGAATTCTGACCACGCTGGGTGCTGCCATCGAGTACTGACACGGCGTTGCGGACCTCGCGGTTCAGCTCGGGGGACGGCTTGCGCCTGTCGGCGGTGTGGTGTCGCCGGCAGGTGGCACAGTGGAGCCGTGCAGCCGCCGGTAGTACTTGCGTTGGATGGGAATTCACTCGTCCACCGCAGCTTCCACGCCCAGGCGAGCTCCGACCAACCGTCGTGGGCTGTGCGTGGGCTGCTGACCCAACTCGTCGCCGCCGTCGATAGGGTGCGCCCCGCTGTGGTCGTCGTGGGCTTCGACGACGCGCGACGGTCCGTGCGCCGCGAACAGTGGCCCAACTACAAGGCCAATCGGGTCGACAAGCTCGACTCGCTCGTGCAACAGCTGGAGCTGGCGGTAGCGACGATGCGCGAACTCGGGATCGCGGTAGTCGTCCCCGATGGGCTCGAGGCAGATGACGTACTGGCCTCGGTGGCCGCGCTCTCACGATCTGCCGGCGCGAGGACCGTGATCGTGACGTCAGACCGAGATGCGTTCGCGCTGATCGATGAGCACACCGACGTGTTGCGGATCATCAACGGCGGAGTCGACGCATCGCCTCTGATGACTGATGAACGGCTGGTCACCCTGGTGGGCGTGCATGCCTGGCAATACCGTGACTATGCCGCGCTGCGCGGCGATCCCTCCGATAATCTGCCCGGCGTACGGGGGATCGGACCACACCACGCAGCCAGACTGCTGGCCGAATTCGGGGCTGCCAGCGCCGCCTTCGACGACATCGAGCAGGTGCGGTCGAAGCTGGGCCACGGCGTGGCCGCCCGGCTGGCCCACCCTGATGCGCGTGCGGCCTGGCAGCTCAACTGCCAGGTCATGACGATGCGAGACGACGTAGTGATGGACGTTGCTCTCGCGGCGGGGCCGGGTGTGCTTCCTCTGTCCCCGCAGAGCGTGGCGGCGACCTTCGCGGCGCACAACCTCACCTGGACCACCGCACGCGCCGTCGGCGTGCTGGCCGACGCGGACTACGAACCGCCGAAGGCGCCCCCAGCGCTGCCGACATGGATGCGCTGGTCCGGCCCGGGAGCCAAGCCCGTCTCCGACGAGCCGAGCCGCCGCCACACACCTCGGGTGCGGCTGGTCGCTCGCCGCCCGGCGGTCGAGCAGCTCTCACTGTTCGACTGAGGCAACCGCTCCGGGCGGCCCGCTCAGGGCAGCCGTACCACCTGCGCGGCGCACGCCAGTCCGGCGCCGAAGCCGAGCAGCAGGGCGAGCTGGCCACTGCGTAGATCGCCGCCCTCGGCCAGGCGGGTAAGCGCGATCGGGATCGACGCCTCCGACGTGTTGCCGGAGTTCACGATGTCGGTCGCGACGATGGCGTGCTCGAGTCCGAGTTTGGTCACCAAGGCGTTGGTGATTCGAAGGTTGGCCTGATGCGGGACGAACACCTCGACGTCGGCCAGGGCCACACCCGCGTTCGCGCACGCGGCCGCGGCGGTCTCATGGACGGTCTCGACGGCCCACCGGAACACCTGACGCCCCTGCATACCCATGTATTCATCGGCGTCGTCGAAGGCGATCAGGCCGGCCTGCGCGCCGTCACTGCCCCACGCGATCGGTCCGATCATCACCTGCTCGGCCACCGAGGGCCCGACGACCGCGGCCCCGGCGCCGTCGCCGAAGATGATGGCGGTGCCGACATCATCGGGTGCGATGAGGCCGCTCATGTGCTCGGCCGCGACGATGAGCACGTACTCCGCACTCCCTCCGCGAATCAACGCGTCCGCGACGCCGACGGCGTAGCAGAATCCGCTGCATGCGCTGTTGAGGTCGATCGTCGCGGCGTTGGGCGCGAACTTCTGCGCAAGCCGTGGAGCCAACGGCGCCGTGCCCTGGCGCGAACTGCACGTGGCGGCGATGACGACGTCGATCGCGGCGCCTCCGAGTCGGGAGCGGCCGACGGCGTCCGAAGCCGCCGCCATCGCCAGATCTATCAACTGCTCGCCCGCCGTCAGGCGGCGGACGGCGCGAATACCCGTACGCGCCTCGACCCAGTCGGCCGAGCGTCCGAACTGCTGGCCGAGCTCACCGCTGCTGGTGCTGTTCACCGGCTGGGCCGCACCGAAGCCCAGAATGCGGCCGCCCACCATGGATCGAAGAGGCTGCACCCACTCACTTTGATGTCCTACTAATCAGTAGGGAAGCCCTGATGACACATCACACACGCATCGCGGGTATGCCGATGTCAGTTCGAACGGATTCTGGCTGACGGATGCCGGCATATCGATGGCGTGCGAGGGTTGGTTACGTCGGCGATAACCAGTCGACGTAGTCCCGTAAGAATTGAGACGGCAGGGGGATTGATGAGATGCGGGTAGCTGTAGCCGGTGCCACCGGAGTCGTCGGCGCCCACGTGATGGCAGCGCTGCTCGCGACCGGTCACGACGCGGTTCCCCTGGCGCGCTCCGTTGGCGTGGACATCGTCACCGGCTCCGGCCTTGGTGAGGCGCTCGTCGGCGCGGACGCGGTGATCGACGTCAGCAATATCACCACCACCAGAAAGCGGGCAGCGGTCGACTTCTTCGACAGGGGGAGCCGGAATCTGGTCGAAGCAGGCAGGCGCTGCGGGCTCGGACACCACATCGCGCTGTCGATCGTCGGCATTGACGACATCGACTACGGGTACTACCAGGGCAAGCTTCGCCAGGAGCAGATCGTGCTGAGCTGCGATGTACCGTCGAGCGTGCTGCGCGCCACCCAATTCCATGAATTCCCGGGGCAGCTCCTGGACCGTGTCCCCGGGCCGCTGGCCGTTATGCCGCGGATGACGGTGCAGCCCGTCGCCGCGCAGGAGGTGGCCGCCGAATTGGTCGCGATGCTCGAGCAGCCGGGGGCGGGCCTGGTGCCCGAGCTTGCCGGGCCTGAGGTCCACGACCTGGTTGACCTCGCGCGCAAGGTGCTGCGGCAGCGGCGATCGCGGCGAGCCCTCCTGCCGATCAGAATCCCGGGGCCTGCCGGCGGCGCGATGCGCGGGGGTGGACTGCTGCCGAAGGCTGACGGTCCGAGGGGGCGGATCACCTTTGGCGAGTGGTTGGCACGACGGACGATTGCTTAACCGGCCGCCGGCGCAGTCCGATCGGGACGCGCCCGCCGCGTGACGTCGGCGCACTCGAGGCAGATCGATTGCGGGATGACCCCGAGCCGGATCAGACCGGCGAAGACCTTGCATCCGACGCAATAGGCGACGATCGACTCAAGCGCGGCGAACACGACCATCACCGCCAGAAGAATTTGCGCCGCACCGTAGTCTCCCGCCGCGACCAGGGCGAGGATCGTCGAAGTGACCAGTAGTCCGATCGACTGTGCGAACCGCTTCGGCGGACCGGCGACCATAGTGGCCGCGCCGAGGCGGGGCGCGATGATTCGGGTCGCGAACTGGCCGAGCGGGCTCAGCCGCGGACCCGCCACGACGCGGGCCAAGAACCCGTAGGCGAGCACAGCGCAGAGCCACAGCCACCTGTTCGCCGCCGCGAGGCTGAGCAGGAGGATGGCGAGGCTCACCACGAGGACGCCGCCGGCGACAGTGCGCGCTGCCTTTTCGTTGACCGGATTCGGGAAGCTGAAGAACCGATCGGCATCGTTGGCTCGCGGGTTGCGCATACTGGCAATGCTAAGTCGCGATGAGTGGACGAAGGCACCCGAGGTAGACGGTGAACCGGACGCCCCCGATACTTCGGTGATGCCGACGGCCCTGCGCTGGATCGCCCTTCTCCTGGGCGGCGGCGTGCTGTTGGCAACCTGGATGAGTGTCATCGGCACGCTGATCGTCCCGCGTCCGATCCGAAGCCGGATCTCGAAGGCGTCCGGATTGGCCGGGATCTGGGTGTTCGCGCAGATCTGCCGGCCGGTGCGTACGTATGAGGTGCGCGACCGGATCCTGGCCTGGCAAGCGCCGATGTCGCTGTTTCTGCGCCTGGTCATCTGGGTCGGTCTGTTCAACCTTTCCTACGGACTGATGCTGTTGCCGTTCGTGCACGGCAGCGCTGGCGCGGCATTCAGTGAGGCGGGCTCGGGGTTGTTCACCCTCGGGTACGCGGCGCCCCACAACGTCGTCAACACCGCAATCGTCTACCTGGCCGCCTTCTCCGGCCTCGTCGTGGTGGCCCTGCAGATCGGATACCTGCCCACTCTCTACAACGCATTCAACCGTCGAGAGTCCGAGGTGACCCTGCTGGTTTCACGCGCCGGTGCCCCAGCATGGGGTCCCGAGCTGTTGGCGCGGACCCGTTTCGGACTCGGCACCGTGGACGGCACGGCCGAGATGGGTGAGCTGTACCGCACATGGGAGAGGTGGGCGGCGGAGGTTGCGGAGTCGCACAGCACGTATCTGACCTTGTGCTGGCTACGCTCCCCGCGAGCGGATGCAAACTGGCTGATCTCGCTGCTCAGCGTGATGGACTCAGCTGCGCTCCAGCTTTCGTTAAGCCCGTCCATCGCGCCGGCATTGCGGGCGCGCCTGCTGCTGCGGATGGGCTTCTCCTGCCTCAACCAGATCGCGCGGGCGACCGGCCTCGCGGTGACCGAGGATGCCGATCCTGACGCGGAGATCGACCTGACGTTCGATGATTTCGGCAACGCGGTTCGAATCCTCGAGTCCGTGGGTTACCCCGTCGAGGTGACGGCCGAACAGGCGTGGCCGCACTACCGCGGATGGCGAGTGAACTATGAAGCGGTGGCCTACTCGCTGGCCTATGCGATTGATGCACCGCCGGCGCTATGGAGTGGACCCCGGCGATGGGGGGCCGCACCCGTCCCGCCGCACCGTCCGGCCAACCGGGTGGCCTCGGACACGCGCGCTGAGGATCCGCAGATGATCGGGCGGACCAAGTCCTAGGCAGCCGCGGGAGCCGTCGCCCGACGCTAGTTAGGCGAGGAAGTTACGGTCGTGACGACTGTCTGGAGCTGATGGAGCGTGGGTCGCTGCGCGTGGGGGATCCGCTGCGAGATCAGCAATACCGCGATCAGGACGATGACCGACAGGAACACCACGAAGGTCAACCGGGTGAAGACGGTCTGGGGATCATTGTCACTCGACACGTCGATCACTGTAAGCCGTGCAGCCACGAGGGCTCCCGAACCCCGCCCCGTCTTGCCAGAGAACTCACCGCTCCGCAAACGGTGCCCCTCGTTCCGGTAGTCTGACCGGGCTTCGTCCAACGCGCCCAGATGGGAGCGGCCCGGCGACGCGGGCGATTAGCTCAGCGGGAGAGCACTGCCTTCACACGGCAGGGGTCACTGGTTCGATCCCAGTATCGCCCACCAACGGAGGTCCCGAATTCCGGGGCCTCCATTCATTTTGGGAGCAAGCCAGAAGCGCTGCATCGTTGGTTGGTGCCGGAAATCGCTGAGCGTTTCGTGTACCAGGTGTGTACCCGTGATGGGGAAGAGCGGTCAGTCGACCGGCGCGGGTGCCGGAAATGCTGGATTGAAACTGCGCGATGGGTCGTGCATCGCGGGAATGACCCCTGCCTTGGTACACACTGGGTACACGCCGGGATTCGGCACCGTGAGTTCGAGACTGGACCAGGGCGGACGCGCCGCCGTTGCCAGCGCCAGACGTAGCGATTGTTATCGGAGGGCCGCTGAGCACCAGAACAATCGAACTCGGAGCTAGCCGGGCAGGATTGCAGCGAGGTCCCACGATGTGGCCCCGTAGATCGGTAGACGTAGGACGAACGCCGGGCCTCGGGCTGAAGTAAAGCGGCGCCCGGATTCTTCCCCGAGGTAGCGAGTCGATATCGCAAGCCGTGCTTCCGTTAGGTTTTCGTCGGAGAGGGCTGGGGTGCCTTCGATCCGTATGCCGCGGAACGGCGGGTTGGTTTCGAAGATCAGCAGCGAGCATTCGGGGTGTCGGCGTAGGTGTCGGATCTTGATGTCGGTTTCGGCTATGACGACCTCGGCATGGCCGTCGACAGCGCGGAACCACACCGGGGACGCGACTGCTTGCCCGTTTGCGCGGTAGGTGGTTAGCACGGCAGGTGACGCTGCGGCGAGCAATGAGGCGTAGTGATCGATGTCCACGTCAGACCTGCGTCTTGCGTGCCATCAGGACGACGCCGGCGTCGTCGATGGTGTCAAAGTAGACGAAGCCTGAGCGATCTGGTCGCTGGCCGCGCATGAGCACGTCGAGCCCCAGTGCCTCGCCTTGTTGTGCTGCGGCGTCGACGTCGGACTCGAAGCCGAGTTGGAACACGCCTTCACCCTTGGTGTCGAGGAACCGGCGCTGAGGGCAGTCAAGCCGCGGCGGCTCGCACAGTTGTAGCTGGACGTTCTCCAGGTTCACGAACTTGTATCGCATCTGCCGAAACGCGTCCGCGTTCGGCACTTGAAGGTCGGTGTATTCGGTCAGTGGCGGGTATTCCTGCCAGGGGCCGATCCCGAGGGACTCGTAGTAGGCGGTGCTCTTGTCGATGTCGTGGACGACCAGGCAGATGTGGTGCAGTTGACGGAAGGGCGTGTCTGTCATGCGCTTGTCTCCTCGGCGCGAGTGAGCTCGGCAAGTCCGTTATGCAGCCGCTCGATACCGGTGGTGATGGAGTCGCGGTCTGCGGCGAAGGACAGCCGCAGATGATGCTCGCCGGCCGGGCCGAACTCGCTGCCCGGGCGAACGGCGAGTCCGCGTGCTCGAAGGTGGGCCACGACGTCGACGGCGGGCATCGGAATGTCGTAGCGGGGGAAGGCGTAGAAGGCTCCGTCAGGAACTGCCAAGCTGAGGGAGTCGATCCGTCGTAGTCCCTCAACCATCAGGTCACGACGGATCCAGTACTCCTCACGCATCTCCGCTATGGCGGTCGACCCGTCGACGACGGCCGTAAGCGCGGCACGCTGTCCTGCGCTGTTGAGCGGTCCGGCGATCGTGGAGTGAACGCGTCCCGCTGCGGAGATGATGTCCGCAGGGCCGGCGAGGTATCCGAGGCGCCACCCGGTCATCGCGTAGGCCTTGGAGAATGTCTGGCAGTACACCGTCCGCTCGGCGAGGTCGCTCACGGCCAGGGCGGAGGTGAATGGTTCGTCGGTGTATACCAGTTCGCTGTAGGCCTCGTCCGAGAGCACGATGGTGCCGGTCCGAGCTGTCGTCTCGGCTAGGGCTTCGAGTTCGTCACGGCGGTGGACGATGCCGGTCGGGTTCGACGGGTTGCAGAACACGAACAGTTTCGCGCCGACCAGGGCGTCTTCCAGCGCTGTGAGGTCCCAGTGCAGATCAGTCTGCAGCGGGACACGTGCACACCGGCCGCCAGCTAGGTGGACGAGATCGGCGTAGAGCGAGTACGTCGGATCGGGTAAGACCACCGTGTCGCCGGGGTTGACGATCGCGAGGATCGCGGCCGCGAGCCCGCCCGTACCCCCGTGGGTGACCAGGACACCGTCTGCGCCGAACCCTGTAGGTCCGATCCCGGTCAGGTGTGCTGCGATGGCGTCGCGTAACTCCGGGTCGCCCGACGGGTGCGCGTAGTGGGTGTAGCCGCACTCGATCGCTGCATGGGCAGCGAGACGGATTGCTGGGGGAGTGTCGAACGCAGGCTCGCCCATTGCCAGCGACACCAGGCCGGCTCCCGAGGCAGGCTGGGCCGAGCGGAGCGAACCGGCCTCTACGCGCCGGACGGACTCCGATGGTGCGAAGGTCGCCAGGGCCGTCATGCGGTCACCGAGGCGAGTGCGTCCAGGACGCGTTCGTTGAACTGATCGAGATCGATGGTGTCCTGGCCAGCGGCGGCGAGGTCGTAGGTGGGCGGTGCGCTACGGAGAACGTGGTTGAGTGCTTCGCGTACCCGGGTGTGCAGCCCGAGCACGGCAAGATCCGGGCACCAGGCGAATAGGTCAGCCAGTGCTAGCCAGGCTCCGGTCGGGTTGGAGCGGCGGGTACCTGTGCGGTGCGGTGAGGATCCGTGCGCGGGTTCGAACAACGCTGCAACTCCGCGTCCGGTGGGCTTGTCCGGGTTGATGGTGGCCGAGCCGCAGAGCGCCGGTGACCCGGCGCGGGCGCAGACGATGTCGGAAAGGATGTCGCCAAAGAGGCCTTCGGTGACGATGACGGCTGGCAGTTCTTCGTACTTGACCAGTTCGTACGCGGCTCGGTCGACGTTGACGTCATCGAATCTGACGCCGGTGCGATCAGCTGTGGCGTGCGAAGTGCGCCGCCACAGCCGGGAAGTGGCATACACGCTTGCCTTGTCGACGCTGATCGCACGACGATCCGGATGAGTGCGTGCGTAGTCGACGGCGATGTCGAAGACTTCCTGCACTCGGCCGGGTTCGAGGGAGACCACATCCTCGGCGGCACGTACGCCGTCGCTCTCGACGCGACGGTCAGGGCCGGCGTAGGCGCCACCGGTGATGTTGCGGACGATGATCACGTCCTCGCCGCCCGGGACCACGACGGTGCGCACGCTGATCCGAAGGTCGAACAGGTGTCGCAACTCGATCAGTGCGGCTTCCGGGTTCGGGCATTCGGTAGCAGTGACGCCGGGGTGGGTGCCGACTGCACCAGAGAGGATGACATCGGCTTCGCGGCAGGCCTGCACGGTCTCTGGCGGGAGTATCGACCCGGTGTGGACCCATCCGCTGGTGCCGTAGGGCCATGGCCCGGTCAGGTGGACGGGTGCGCCGTCGGCTTCGAGGCGGTGCAGGAATGCGACGGGTCCGTCGAGGATCTCGGCGCCGATGCCGTCGCCTGGGAGCAGGGCAATCGTGGTCATGTCAGCAGGCTCCGAGTCTGGGTGGTCATGATCGTCGTGGCTGTGTCGGGACCGACAGCGTGCTCGAGGTCGGCGAGCCACGGGCCAACGGCATCGGACGGTCCGGGGTGGTGGGCGTGACCGAGGTCGCCGCCGAACGCGAGCAGCGACGTTGGATAAGCCTTAGTGAGGGTGAGGCTGGAGTGCTCGGCGTCGCCGAGGAGGTCGGGCAGGATGCCCAGTTCTAGGTAGGCGTCCACATCCTGGAGCGCCGCCGCGGCCTGATCGTTCCAGTGCAGGAAAGCCATCTTGGGGTGGTTGACCAGGAGGCGCTGGACTCCGTGGCCGCGTGCTGCGCGGAACAGGACGACGGTCTCGTCGGCTGACAGGTGACCGCTTGCGAGCAGCAGGTCGTGGTCGGCGATCACATCGAGCACGTCATGCCAGGCCGGCAGAAGCGTGCCCTCGTCGGAGAGGACGTCGACGACGCTCAGCTCGAACCCTTGGTGCACCGACAACTCTGGAGAACTCGCGCCAGCCTTGTGGGTGCGCGATGACACGGTGGGCATCCACACGACACGTCCGCCGAGTCGTGCCGCAACTTCCACCGCGTCGGGGTTCGCTCCACCGACCGGGCTGTTGAGGACGATGCCGCCGTATACGCCGGCCTCCGTGCCGCCGGCGGCGAGCGCGCGCTCGACGGTGCTGCCCTCATGCGCTTTGAGGACGATGGTGGTGAACCCGACCGCTTTCTCGGCGGCGACGGTGGCCTGGTCGTCGCCGTGTCTTGGCAGAAGGCTAGGGGAGCCGTGGGTGTGCAGGTCAGTCATGCCTGCAGCCCAGTCAGGAACACTCATGACAGCTCAACCCATTCAAGGATGGGTTGATCGGTGAGGAGTCGGCGCTGCACCTTCCCGGCTGCGGCGTCGCGGGGCAACGCGGCAACGCGGGCCACGGCAGCTGGGCGCATGAACGCTGGTAGCTCGCCGATCCGGACGCGGAGTTCGTCGAGGGGAAGCGTGCTCGCTACCGCGTAGAGGACGACCTCTTCGTCGACGAGTGCGCCTTTGCGTTTCCAGATCGCGTGGTCGTCGATCGCGCTGACTGCGGCGAAGTGGTTCTCGACGAAAGGGATCGGGACGAATTCCCCTTTCACTCTGATCGATTCAGCTCCGCGTTCGAGGAATACCAGGTTGCCATCGGAATCGAGGCGTCCGAGGTCGCCGGTGTCGAACCACCCGTCGTCGGCGCGTGCAGTGTTGACGCCGTCAGCGGTGACATAGCCGTCGAACAGCGCGGCATGTTCGCGCTCGCGGACGAAGATCTGACCGTCGTCGTCCAATCGCCACTCGATGTCGGCGCGTGCCGGACCGCCATGTCGGCTGGCGTCGTCGGGAAGAACCTCGGTCGCGACCCAGCGGTGCAGGTGCGTCACACCTGCGGCCTCGGTGGAGCCGTAGCCGGAGACGGCCGCGGGGATGTCGAACTGCTGCAGGAAGTCCCGATCGGCGTAGAACATCGTCCGGATGCGATGACCTGCCGAATCCGCCGTGGTGGTCGCCTTCTTCAGGATCTCGACCGGTGGGGCGTGCAGGACGAGAACACTGATCTTCTCCTCGATCACGGACGGCCAGAAGCCGCTGGCGGAGAACTTCGAGACGGTGAGGGCGTCGCAGCCGGTCAGGAGCGCGGTGACGATGCCGTAGCCCATCGGGTTGATGTGGAACAGCGGCAGCGGCGCCAGGACACGATCACCGGGTGTGAGGTCGAGCGCGCTCGACATGGAGGCGGCGAGACGGGCGAAGTAGTCGTGGGTCTGGATGCAGAACTTCGGTGTACCGGTCGTGCCGGAGGTGTGCATGTAAGACGCGACATCGAACGCGGCTGCACTCAGTCCGGGCATCGATCCCGGCTCGCTGCGACCAGCTAGCCGCGCTCGAGCGATCTCGGACTCGCGTAACACCAGGTCTGGGTGCAGCGGCTCGAGCATGCGCTCGGTCAGTTCATGCGGGTAGGTGGGGTTGACCAGGGCGACCGGGCTGCCAGCGAGCAGGCACGCGAGCCACGTCACGATGTAGTCGGTTGACGTCGATGCGACGAGTGCAACGCGACGACCCATTTGGAGGTCGAGTTCAGTTGCGAATGCGGCCGCGTACTCCAGAGCGCCCGCAAGGGTGATCTGATCCTCGACCGTGCCGAGCATCAGGTCGGGTCGACGACCGGCCTGGGTGACGAACCCCCGTGCCAGGTTGGCCGGCCCGCCACTCGCTAACGGGATATCGCTCATGCCAACCCCTCGTGGCCGGCGTCGCCGAGGACGCGCTGAGCGATGAAGTTCCGCATGATCTCGGTTGACCCGCCGGCGACCTTCAACACCTTGATGTCGTTCGCGATATCGGTGTAGGGCGTGTCGACGTAGAGTCCGTGGCCGCCGACGAGGCTGAATGCGGCGTCGATGGCCTGGTCAGCCGCGGAGATGGCCAGGCGCTTTGCCGTCGTGGTGCGTAAAGCGATGTCCTCTCCTCGTTCGTGAGCGAGGGCCGCGTCGTCGCGCGCAAGGGATGCCGCCTGCAGTGCGGTCCAGGTGTCGGCGACGTTCCAGCGGATGCCCTGGAAGTCGGTCACGACGTTGTTGCCGACCTCCCGGGTCGAGGCGTAGCGCAATCCATGCTCGACCGCGCGCCGTCCGAGGCCGATCAGCTCGGAGGCGTTGCCGAGGCGGCTGATGTTGAACGTGGACAGGAAGGTCTGCAGGCCGCCGCCGACCGGACCGAGGCGTGCTCCGTCCGGGACTCGGACGGAGTCGAACTCGACATCGGCGGTGCGGATGAGCCGAAGGCCAACCGCACGTGTGACGTGGGTGCGAATGCCCGGCAACGTCATGTCGACGAGGAAGCTGGTCAGGCCCTCGTCGGCCATGGCGTAGAAGAGCGTGACGTCGCAGTCGGCGCCGAGGTTGATGTGTGTCTTGCTGCCGGTGAGCACCCAGTCCGCGCCGTCGCGCACGGCGGTGGACTTCATCGCCTTGAATGAGGATCCGGCGTTCTTCTCGCTGATGGACTCGCTGAACACGAGTTCGCCACTCGCGATACCCCGCAGCCACTGGGCTTTCTGTTCCTGGGTTCCCCAGTCGAGCAGCCAACGCTGGCCTTGCGCTGCGATCTGACCGGAGACGAGTCCGTGCCGCCCGACCTCTTCGGCGATGACCGTGTACTCGGCGACCCCGCCGCCAAGGCCACCGTATTCGGTCGGCACGAGTGGGCCGAGGTAGCCGAGTCGGCCGAGTTCGCGATAGAGGTCTCGGGGAAACTTGTTGGCGTGGTTGGCGACGTCAAGTTCGCGGCGGTGCTGCTCGCCAAAGGAGGCCAGCTCTGCGGCTGTGTCCTTGATCCAGGCGGCCCTGGTTGGGTCGATTGACAGGGTGGGGTACATCAGACCTCCCGGGACGTGCGGGTGAGTGACCACATCTGGCGAGCACGTTCGATCTCGATCGAACGATCCCAAGCCGCGTCGTCCGTGGCCGTCCGACGCAGCGTCGCAGCGAGTGCACGCGCGAGCGCTGGATCGCCGGCAAGGTGCGCGCACACCTTCTCGACGGTTTCGTGAAGCTGCTCTGGCGGCACGACGGCCCAGGCAACACCTGTTCGCAGTGCCGTGTCCGCATCGATCGGCTGGGCGAAGACCCCGGCTGCCGCCGCCGTTCCGTGACCGCCGGCGCGGGTGAGCAGGTGAAGGTGACCGCCGCCAGGATGCAGCCCGATCCTTGAGAACCCGGAGATGAGCTGTGCTCCCGAAGCGAAGATCCGTAGGTCAGTGGCGAGGGCGAGGTTTACCCCGGCACCTACTGCGGCGCCATTGACGGCTGCGATCGTCGGGACTGCTAGCTGACCGACGCGGCGAAATGCCTCGTAGAGCGTGTCGAGACCTTCGTAGATCTCATCTGCATGTGCCGATCGCAAGGTGTTGAGGACGGCAGTGTCGGCTCCGGAGCAGAACGCAGAGCCAGCGCCGGTGACGATGGCGACTCCGACGCCCGCGTCCTGGTCGATTGCGTCGCACGCGGCGGTAAGTGCGTCGGCTGCGGTGGCGTCGAGGGCGTTCCTCGTGTCTGGTCCGTCGAGCGTCACCCAGGCGATGCCGTCGTCGATGCGCAGGTCGACTGCGGTGGTGGGCATCAGAACACCAACTCGACTGCAGCGGCGGATGCAGACGTGAAGCGGTCCAGTCGCAGCGCGGAGGCATCGACGCTGCTGATTACGCCGTCGATGATCTGTTCGGCGGCGAGACGGCCGATCTCCGGAGCCTGCATGAGCCCGTGTCCGGAGAATCCGCAGGCATTGACCCAACCCGGCGCGTTCGAGTCTGCGCCGAGGATGCCGTGATGATCAGGGGTGTTCTCGTAGGTGCCCGCCCAACAGCCGGTCCGATCAAGCGGTAGTTCAGCCAGCCACGGGAACCGTCCGACGGCCCGTTCGAGCACCGTCTCCATCCACGGCCAATCGACGCTGGTGTCATAGCCATCAGCCTGATCCGGGCGCGCTGCCGCGAACAGCAGCCGCGATCCTTCCGACCGAACGAACACGCCGGTCGCGAGATCGATCGTCATCGGGACCGCCTTCGCGACGGCGTTGGGGGCGGTCGCGTAGATGTTGCGGCGCGAGTGCACAACCGGCGCGTGCAGACCGGCAAGTGCCGCGAGCTCTGCGGCCCAGCCGCCGGCAGCATTGACCACATGGCCGGCGTGGATGGACCGCTCACCCGCAGCGACGATCCATCCATCAGGCGCGCGGGTGATGCTGTCGATGCGGTGCCGGAACAAGGTCGTGGCGCCGCGCGAACGGGCGAGCTGCAGGTAAGCACTCGTCGCAAGATGAGGATCGACGACGCCGTCCGCAGGTCCCCACGTCGCTCCGCCGACGCCATCGATGGCGAACGGCGTGTGTCTCTGGGCAGCCCTCGGGTCGAGTACCTCGACGGGGACGCCGCGCTCGCGTTGCAGCGCGACGGCCGCCAGGTGCGAAGCCCAGCTTTTGTCGGGTACGACGAATAGGTAACCGCTGGGCCGGTAGCCGACATCGACGCCGTGCTCGGTCGGGAAGTTTCGGTAGGCCTGAATCGAGCGCCACGACATATCGATGTTGAGCGCGTCGGCCCATTGGGCGCGAATCGAGGCAAACGACCTCCCCGTGCTCCCTTCGGCCGGCCCGTCGAGGGCGTCGACCACAACAACGCTCTGCCCACGTCGAGCGAGGTGAAACGCGGTGCTAGCGCCAATTACACCTGCACCGACGACGACGACGTCGGCTGTGATGTGTGGTCTCATCGCCTGCTCCCTGCGGTCTCACGAGTGGGTGTGAGGCGACGCTAGGCGCGTGGGCCGCGCGCAGACTTCGGCTCCGACGCGGAAGTTCCCGACCGAATTTTCGACAGATGTCGAAGCTAGGCAGTGGCTCGATACGCAGCGAGCCGGAGGGCGAACAGAAGCGAGTCGCGATCCGGTCCAGCCTTGAGGTTCACCCCGGTGATGGCCTCGATCCTCTCGAGGCGGTAGTAGAGCGTCGTTCGATGAAGGTGCAACTCCTCAGCGACTTGGGCGACATCACCACCGGCTTCGAGCACCGACCGGGCGGTGATCAATAAGTCGTCTCGATCTAACGCTGACAGCCTGTCGGCACCCGAGTGGATATCTGCCACCGTGAGATCGGATGGCGCCGTGACGATGAGGTGCCATGCTCCCAACAAATCCCAGGTCGGATTGGTCAGTAGCGCCCCGGACCGCAGCGCGCGATCCACTTGACGCGCACGTTCGACGGCGAGATGCAGCTGCACCAAGGGCACCGGCGGTCCGCTCGTCGCCCCTGACAATCCGACGTCGGCCGTGTGGACGCTCATCCCGTCAGGAATGTCCCAGCCACCGGCCCGGTGCGGGGCGTTCACCACCACCCGCACACCTGGATCCAGTTCCTCAAGATGGACGAGCTCGCGGGCAGCATCAGGAGCTTCCGCCGCGGCCAGCTCTCGAAGCAGCACTGCGCGCCGCTTGGCTCGGCCACCACCGGCGAGTCTCTCCGATGCGATGACATCACTAGCCAACTCGGCACACGTCACTGCGTCGGCGAGCTGGTTGGCAGTGACGGCCTCATCTGGATCCAATACCCACAGGTAGCCGAGCAGATCCCGTCCGGAGCGCAGCGGGATACACCAGCGCGCAAGCATCTCCGCCTCTGGTGATGCTGGTACGCGGACCGGTCCAGTGGCTTTTGCCAGTCCCAACCGTGCGACTACCGCGGTCGCCGCGGGATCGACGTCTCGCTGCAGGATCGTGCGCATCCGCGTTCCGTCCACCGTGCCCTGCGCGCTCCACCACAGCGGGCGGTGTTGTGGATCCTCCACCAGGACGGGGTGACCCAGCGATGCGCCGAGACGATCCACCGCCGCCTGGACCTGCGTTGCGCTGGCCATAAGAACTCCACCCTAAGACTGCTTTCGACAATCGTAGGAAACATCGAGGGGTTCTTTCGCACTTGTTCCGATGCCCCGTAGTGCCCATTCAACCTACGGTCCGTGACAAGCCCAGCCGCACCAGCCACAAGCGCACTCACTCGGAGCACACCATGACAGCTACCGCCGGACGGACCCCGCTCTTCCCGATCGGACCGACTACGCCTCGCTCCTACAGCGCCGGATCCCCGGAGCGCACCTCCACTGCGGCGGCACTGGCCGAGGTCCGGGCTGCTGGATACGACATCCCCAACCTGATCGGTGGAGCTGAAGTCAGGACGGGCCGCCAAGTACCGGTCGTGACGCCACACGAGCACAAGACCCAATTGGGCCAGGTGCATTGGGGCGGAGCAGAGCAGGCTCAGCAGGCGGTCGATGCGGCGCTGGACGCGTCTCGGTGGTGGGGGCGGCTGCCGTGGGAAGAGCGAGCGGCGCCGTTCCTGCGGGCAGCCGACATGCTCGAACACGGCTACTGGCGCGACCGGCTCAACGCCGCGACCATGCTCGAACTCTCCAAGACCACCTACCAAGCCGACATCGACGCGGCCTGCGAAACCCTCGATTTCATCCGAGCCAACATCAAAAACATGCTCGACATGTACGACGTGCAGCCGACATCGCGCCCGGGGGAGTGGAACTCCGCTGAGTACCGGCCCCTCGAGGGCTTCGTCTTCGCGGTCACGCCGTTCAACTTCACCTGCATGAACAACCTCGCGTTCGGCCCTGCGGTTCTGGGCAACACCGTGGTGTGGAAGCCGGCCGAGAGTGCGTCGCTCGTCGCGCACCTGTCGATGCAGCTGCTGCGCGAAGCTGGCCTACCCGACGGCGTCATCAACGTCGTCTACGGCGACGGCGCCGAGATCGGATCCGTGGTCTTGCCGCACCGTGATCTTGCGGCTGTCCACTTCACCGGATCGACAGCCACGTTCCAGCACATCTGGCGAACGGTCGGTGCGAACGTCGCCGGCTATCGCAACTACCCGCGCATCGTTGGCGAAACCGGCGGGAAGGACTTCATCCTCGCCCACCCATCCGCAGACGTCGAAGCGCTCGCGGTCGCCTGCGTCCGCGGCGCCTACGAATATCAAGGGCAGAAATGCTCTGCCGCCTCACGCCTCTACGCGCCGCGCAGCCTCTGGCCACAGCTGAAGCAGCGGCTGGTCGAACTCACCGAATCCGTCGTAGTTGGCGACCCCACCGAGGCGCAGACCTACGTCGGCGCCGTCATCAACGCCCGCCAGCACGCAAAACACGCCGCGGTCCTGTCACGGGCTCGCGCGGAGGGGCGGGTGGTAGTCGGCGGCAACACCGATGACTCCACTGGTTGGTTCGTCGACCCGACCATCCTCGAGGTCGACGACCCAACGTCCCCCTTCATCACCGAAGAGATATTTGCGCCCGTCCTCACCACATTCGTGTACGACGACGCCGACTGGGACCAGACCCTGCGACTCGTCGACGAATCGACCGCCTACGGGCTCACCGGTGCTGTATTCGCCCAGGACGAGGCTGCTGTGCGGCAAGCCGACGACGCGTTGCGCTACGCCGCCGGCAACTTCTACGTCAACGACAAGCCCACAGGATCAGTCGTCGGAGCGCAGCCGTTCGGAGGCGCACGCGCATCCGGCACCAACGACAAAGCCGGCACCGTGTGGAACATGATCCGCTTCGCCAGTCCGCGGTCGATCAAGCGCAACCATCTCGCCATCAACGACTACCACTACCCACACCTCGAAGCCTGAGCGGGCACCTGGCGAGTGGCGGGCTGATGAACCTGACGAGACGCAACACCCACACACCACCGGACTGGTGCCACATCGGCGCCAAGATCCACGCGGTTGCCCCGACGATGCAGAAAGCACTGACCGGAATCGTCCTTGCACTCGAGGGAGTAACCGTCACGCTCTACACCCCGGCAGGCATGTTGGTTGCTGTGGACGTCGAGGATTGCAGGCGTGACGCTGGAACCGGCTTTACCTCCGGCTAGATTTGGTTGCGCCGTAGAGAACCGGGTTGTGGCCCGCGCTGACAACGGACATGTTCTGAGGTGGCGGCTGGCGCGGCCCGGGTTGCGCAGAGTTGATCTTGGTGCGGTACACGAAAAGTACACAGGACAACCAAGAATGGTCGTGTCGGGCCAACGGTCGCCAACACCGGAATCGCAATCCGAATCGGCGTTTCGTGCGCACCCAACGTAGGCAAACGGTGCCTGGCGTGCGTTCACACGGCAGGGGTCACTGGTTCGATCCCAGTATCGCCCACCACGATGAACCCCCCAGAAACATTGGGGGAGGGGCACTTACGGGTCAAGATCAAAGTGGCCGCGTGCAATATACGTGCAATAGGGTTGGCGAGGCGCCCCCAGCCTGGGCGTCCATATGCGTCCTCTCATGACGAATAGCGGATGTGTCCTGGAGTGGGTGCGGAGGAATCGACCGGCGAGCAGTCGACGAGCGTGCCATCACTATCCCGGCGACATCTGCGCGAGATGTCACAGCAGACCGGCGGACCGGAACATCCGGTCGTAAATATCCCGGATGACCTCTTGCTTTCGTGCGTTGTAGTCCATGACGTGGCCACCGCCGGGGACCGCGGCGAACTTTGCCGCTTCGTACCGTCTGCGATCGTCATCGTGGCTGATCAGCCA
>JALYIS010000074.1 GCA_030775705.1 Actinomycetota bacterium | reverse complement strand
CGGCGAGGCGGCCGGCGTCGCGGCCACCGTAGGGGCGGGCGTCCGGGCGACTGCACTCGCCGAGGCCGCGAGCGACGCGAGTTCGGCTCGACTGGCTTCTACCGAGGCAAGTCCGAGCGCGACGTCGAGTTCCTCGGCCAGCGCATTCAGGATCCGGCCGTCTGACATCGCGCCGGCGTTGGTGATGGTCTGGTCGAAGGGGCGGCGCCGACCCTCCCAGGTGACGAAGCGCCCGGCCTTCTCCGCGGTGGAGGCCACCGGCAGCACCACGTCGGCGTGCTCGGTGACCGCGCTGGCACGCAGCTCCAGACTGACGATGAAGCCAGCTCGGTCGAGGGCAGTCGCAGCAAGCCCCGGGTCACCGACATCGGCAGGATCCAGGCCACCGATGACCAGAGCCGCAAGCGAGCCCTCAGCGGCGGCCTTGAAGATGGCGTCGATGTCGCGGCCCGGCGCCGACGGAATCGGGTCACCCCACACCTGCTCCACCTCAGCACGGCCGGCGGGGTCGCAGACCTGCCGCGCCCCGGGGAGCAGGTTCGGCAACGCGCCGGCGTCGATCGCACCGATCTCTCCGGCGCGCCGGGGTACCCACGCGAGCTTCGCACCGGTACGGCTGCTGAGAGCGGCGACCGCGCTCAGCGCGCCGGGGGATGTAGCCAGCCGCTCGCCCGCCATGATGAGGGCGCCGGGCTGACCGAGCGCGTCCAGGACGGCCGGGTCGAGATCGGCCAGAGCCCCCGCCTCGGCACCGGGCAACGCTTGAACCAGCCGGCCACCGAGCTTTGCGAGCCCCCGGGACACCAGGGGGGCCACTGACCACAGCGTGAGGGTGGCTGCCCGATGTGCCTTGTGCAGCCTCAGGAACACGATCGGTGACTCTTCCTCCGGCTCGAACCCGACGAGTAGCACTGCCGGCGCCGCCTGGACCGTCGCGTAGGAGACGTGCTGCGGGGTGACCCCGGCAACATGTGAGCCGAGGAACGCAAGCTCCTCCTCGCTCACCGGTCGCGAACGGAAGTCGATGTCGTTGGTGCCCAGGGCAACGCGGGCGAACTTCGAGTACGCGTACGCGTCCTCCTCGGTGAGCCGCCCACCGGGCAGGACACCGACGCCGCCGCGGTCGACCGCCTCGCGCAGCCCCGTGGCCGCCCGTTCAAGAGCGTCGGGCCAGCTCGTCGCGACGAGCGCACCGTCCGCATTGCGGACCATCGGGTGCTTGATGCGGTCGGCCTGGACGTCGTACTTGAACGCCCACCGCCCCTTGTCGCAGTTCCACTCCTCGTTGACCTCCGGGTCGTCACCGGCGAGTCGACGGGTGACCTTGCCCCGCCTCCAGTCCGATCGCTGCGCGCAACCGGAGGCACAGTGCTCACAGACCGAGTCGGTGGACATCAGGTCGAACGGACGCGCCCGGAACCGGTAGGAGGCGCCGGTGAGCGCACCGACCGGACAGATCTGGACCGTGTTGCCGGAGAAGTAGGACTGGAACGGCACCTCGTCGGACGTGCCGATCTGCTGCTGGGCGCCGCGCTCGAGCAGATCGATGAACGGGTCGCCGGCGATCTGCTCGGAGAAGCGGGTGCACCGTTGGCAGAGCACGCAACGCTCACGGTCGAGCAGCACGTTCGAGGAGATGGCGATCGGCTTCGGGAAGGTCCGCTTGGCCTCCACGAACCGTGACTCGGCGCGGCCGTTGCTCATCGCCTGGTTCTGCAGCGGACACTCCCCACCCTTGTCGCAGACCGGGCAGTCAAGCGGGTGATTGATCAGCAGCAGCTCCATCACGCCCTGCTGCGCCTTGTCCGCTACCACCGAGGTGAGCTGAGTCTTAATCACCATGCCCGGCATGACTGTTGTGGTGCAGGAGGCGGCGGGCTTCGGCATACCGCGCCCATTGCCCATATCGGTGACCTCGACCAAGCACTGACGGCAGGCCCCCGCGGGCTCCAGCAGCGGGTGGTCACAGAACCGCGGGATGGCAATCCCCAGCTGCTCCGCCGCGCGAATGAGCAGGGTGCCCTTGGGCACCGAGATCTCGATCCCGTCGATCGTCACACTGACGAGATCTTGCTTCGCCGGCGCGTCGGCAGTCTGGGTCATCAGTGCGCTCCTGCCAGCGTGCGCACACCAGGCAAGGGGCAGCCGCGCCCCTCGACGTGCGCGACGTACTCATCGCGGAAGTACTTGATCGACGACGACACCGGACTGGTGGCACCGTCCCCCAGAGCGCAGAACGACCGCCCGAGGATGTTGTCGGACAGATCCAGCAGGGTCGTGATGTCCTGTTCGGTACCGTGACCCGCTTCCAGGCGCTCGTAGATCCCGACGTACCAGTAGGTGCCCTCGCGACACGGGGTGCACTTCCCGCAGGACTCGTGCTCGTAGAACTCGGACCACTTCTTGACCGCGCGCACCACGCAGTCGTCCTCATCGAAGATCATGACGGCGGACGTGCCATTCATCGATCCGGCGGCGACCGTCGCGTCGAAGTCGAGCGGGATGTCGAGGTGCTGGCTGCTGAACATGGGCGTCGACGACCCGCCCGGAGTCCAGAACTTGAGGTCCTTGCCGCGGCTCATGCCGCCGGCAAGTTCCAGGAGTTCGCGCAGTGTGGTGCCCATCGGAGCCTCGTACTGTCCCGGATTGGCCACTCGACCCGATAGCGAGTACATGCAGGGTCCGGGGGACCCCTCAGGCCCCATCGCCTTGAACCAGTCCGCCCCGCCCAGAACGATGTAGGGGACGCTGGCCAGTGTGCCGACGTTGTTGACAACTGTCGGGGCGTCGTAAAGACCATTGGTTGCCGGGAACGGCGGCTTGAGGCGCGGCTGCCCGCGCCGGCCCTCAAGGGAGTCCAGCAGGGCAGTCTCCTCGCCGCAGATGTATGCCCCGGCTCCGGCGTGCACCGTGATCTCGCAGCTGAAGCCGGCGCCCAGGACGTCGTCGCCGAGGTAGCCGTTCGCCCGCGCCTGCTCCACCGCCGCGGTAACCCGGCGGATGGCGTGCACTGCTTCGCCCCGAATGTAGATGAAGGCGTGCTGGGCCCGCACGGCATAGCAGGCAATGACGATGCCCTCGATCATCGAGTGCGGGTCGTTCATCATCAGCGGTAGGTCGCGGCAGGTGCCGGGCTCGCCCTCGTCTGCGTTCACGACGACGTAGTGCGGCTTGCCGTCATTCTGCGGGATGAACTGCCACTTCATCCCGGTGGGGAATCCGGCGCCTCCGCGGCCGCGGAGATTGGCATCCTTCACCAACGCGATCAGTTCGTCGGGTGCCATCGTCAACGCCTTGCGCAAACCGGCGTAGCCGTCCAGGCGCTCGTAGTTCTCGATCTTCCACGGCTGGTCGGTGCCGAAGCGCTTGGTCAGTACCGGAGACAGGCTCACCGATCACCCTCCTTGGATTCGGTGGAGTCGTCCTCGGCCGATGTCGACAGCGGGGCGTCGTGTGCACTGGTCTGCTGCTCGGCCGCGGGTGGTCCCTGGGCTGGCTGGGGTGCCTTGGCGGTAGGGGCTGGGTGGGATTCTTGCGAGCTGACGGCGTAGGACGGCGCACTGTCGCCACGCGCAATGGCGAGTCTTACCCCGACCTCGGTGGGTACGCCGCTGCCCACGGAGTCCGGGGACAACGTCTGCTCGGTGTGGAACCCGGCGATCTGGCGCTCGATCTGCTTGAACGAGCACAACGGCGCGCCGCGGGTCGGTAGCGGGCGCTCGCCGGCTTGCAGCGCGCTGACCAGCTGCTGCGCGGAGTCGACGCTCTGGTTGTCGAAGAACTCGTAGTTGACCGTGACGACCGGCGCGTAGTCGCACGCTGCCAAGCACTCGGCGTGTTCCAGGGTGATCCGCGCGTCGGCGGTCGTCCCGTTGTGACCCACGCCCAGGCTGTCCTGCAGCGCGCCGAAGATCTCGTCACCACCGAGCATGCCGCAGAGTGTGTTGGTGCAGACGCTGACCAGGTACTCGCCCGTCGGCGAGCGCTTGTACATCGTGTAGAAGGTGGCCACCGCACTGACCTGTGCCTTGGTCAGGCAAAGGGTGTCGGAACAGAACGCGATCCCGTCAGGGGTGATGCAGCCCTGCTCGGACTGCACGAGGTGCAGCAACGGAAGCAGCGCCGAGCGCGCCTGACCGGCCGGGTAACGCGAGATCAGCTCGGCGGCGTCGGCACGAACCTGCTCGCCGAAGACACTCGGGTCCCCGGGTCGATCGAGATTGATCACGGACGTGCGGAAGTTCTGGCGTCCGGCGTCGGCATTGGTCGCCAGGCTCGGGTTGCTCATCGGTCGCACCCGCCCATGACCGGGTCGATGGACGCCACCGCGGCGATCACATCGGCGACCATGCCCCCGATCGACATGGCTGCCGTGCCCTGAAGGTTGATGAACGACGGCTCGCGGAAGTGCACCCGGTAAGGACGCGTGCCGCCGTCGCTGACGATGTGCGCGCCAAGCTCGCCGCGAGGCGACTCGACCGCGGAGTACACCTGTCCGGGCGGTACCCGGAATCCTTCGGTGACGAGCTTGAAATGGTGGATCAGCGACTCCATGGACTCGCCCATGATGTGCTGCACGTGCCTGAGGGAGTTGCCCAGCCCGTCCGGCCCGAGCGACAGCCTCGCCGGCCACGCGATCTTCGGGTCGTCGACCATCGTGGGGCCGGGCTCGAGCCGGTCCAGCACCTGCTCGACGATCTTCAGCGATTCCCACATCTCCGCGACACGCACGACGAATCGTGACCAGCAATCGCCGCGATCATCGGTCGGCACCTCGAAGTCGAAGGTCTCATACCCGAGGTAGGGCTCGGTCTTGCGCAGGTCCCAGGGCAGCCCGGCCGCCCGCAAGAGGGGTCCGGTGATCCCCAGCGCGATACAGCCCTCGACGCCGATCCAGCCGACGTCCTTGAGGCGGTTGATCCAGATCGGCTGACCGCGCAGCAACCTGTCGACGCCGGTCAGTTCCTCGCGCATCTGCCTGAGCCACTCGCGAATCTTCTCGTCGTAGTTCTCGGGCAGGTCCTGGGCAACCCCCCCTGGGCGGACGTAGGCATGGTTCATGCGTAGGCCGGTGATCATCTCGAAGATGTCGAGGCATCGTTCGCGAGCGCGGAAACCGTTGGTCATCGCGGTGAGCGCGCCGAGCTCCATGCCACCGGTAGCCAGCCACACCCAGTGCGAGGAGAGTCGGTTGATCTCCATCATGAGCACGCGGATCAGCTGGGCACGCGCGGGCACCTCGACACCCAGCAGCCGTTCGACACCGAGGCAGTAGGCGCTCTCGTTGAAGAAGGGGGACAGGTAGTCGGCGCGGGTCAGGAAGGTGACGCCTTGGGTCCAGGTACGGAATTCGGTGTTCTTCTCGATGCCGGTGTGCAAGTAGCCGACAACGACTCTGGCGTCGGTCACGGTCTCGCCGTCGAGCTCGAGCACCAGACGCAATACACCGTGGGTCGACGGGTGTTGGGGGCCCATGTTGAGGACGAGCCGCTCGTCGGTCATCTCCCCGCCGACGACCTGGTCCCAGTCGCCGCCGGTGAGGTTGTAGACACGCCCTTCGGTGGTGGGGCGCGAGGGTGCGTAGGCGTCCGTCACGGCATGGCTCCCGTCACGATGTCGGCTCGGGTGGGGTCGGTCACCGGTAGGCCCGCCTCTCGTCCGGCGGCGGGATCGTCGCGCCCTTGTATTGCACCGGGATGCCGCCGAGGGGGTAGTCCTTGCGCTGGGGATGGCCGTCCCAGTCGTCGGGCATCAGGATCCGGGTCAGCGACGGGTGCCCGTCGAAGATGATGCCGAACATGTCGTAGGCCTCACGCTCTTGCCAGTCGGCAGTCGGGTAAAGCCCGGTCAGCGAGGCGACGTGGGGCTGTTCGATGGTGAGCGCGACCTCGAGGCGGATGCGTCGACGGTAGGTCATCGACGTGAGGTGGTAGACGGCGTGCAGACGGCGGGCCGCCCCGAGGTAGTCGACGCCGGAGACGCTGGAACAGAGTTCGAAACGAAGCGACGGGTCATTGCGCAGGACGGTGGCCATGGCCAACAGGTGACCGGCTTCTACGTGGAGGGTGAGCTCACCGCGGTCGACGACGGTGGCCGTGACCCCCTGGTCGAAGCGTGGATACGCGGCCCGGAGCGCATCGACCAACTCGTCGAAGTATCCGCCGTAAGGCGGCTCGGCGTGCGGTGGCGACCACGGCTCGCGGACCAGGCCGCCGAAGCCCGAGGTGTCGCTGCCCTGGGTGACGCCGAACATGCCCTTGTGCTCGACGCCGAACGACGCGTCGGCCGGCGACCCGGCCGACTCGGTGACCGGCGCGATGTCCGATGCTCGTTGCTCGGGCGCCGCGTCCGCTGGAACCGGCCGTCCTGTCGGCCCCGGACCGGTCATCTTCCGTACCGAATGCTGGACGGGATCAACTCGACTTGCTGGCCCTCCAGTCGCTTCGCGCGCTTGGGCCCAAGCGGCTCATTCATGATCTTGGTATGCAGCTTGAGGATCGCGTCGATGAGCATCTCCGGCCTGGGTGGGCAGCCAGGTAGATACATATCTACCGGGACGACGTGGTCCACGCCCTGGACGATCGCGTAGTTGTTGAACATTCCCCCCGAACTCGCGCACACACCCATCGCGAGCACCCACCGCGGCTCGGGCATCTGGTCGTAGATCTGGCGAAGCACCGGCGCCATCTTCTGGCTTACCCGGCCGGCGACGATCATCAGGTCTGCCTGGCGCGGCGAGGCGCGGAAGACCTCCATGCCGAAGCGCGCGGAGTCGTAGCGGGGCGCGCCGAAGGTCATCATCTCGATCGCGCAGCACGCCAGACCGAACGTGGCGGGCCACAGTGAGGATTTGCGAGTCCAGTTGACGAGCTTCTCCACGCTGGTCAACAGCACGCCTTCGGGCAGCTTCTCCTCGAGTCCCATGGCGACTCAGTCCCAATCCAGTCCGCCGCGCCGCCAGACGTAGGCGTAGGCGACGAACACGGTGACGATGAACAGGATGATCTCCACCAGGCCGAACAGGCCCAGCGCCCGGTTCGCGACGGCATACGGGTAAAGAAAGATGATCTCGATGTCGAAGACGATGAAGAGCATCGCGGTCAAGAAGTACTTGATCGGAAAGCGGTTGGGCCCCAACGGCTGCGGGGTGGGCTCGATACCGCACTCGTAGAAGTCCAGCTTCGCCTTGTTGTAGCGGCGCGGGCCGGTGAACGGCGCGATAGACACCGAGAAGGTTGCGAAGCCTAGGGCCAGCAGGAACAAGAGCACGATAGGCAAGTAAGGCGCGAGCATGTCTGCCCCGTTCTCCTCTCGGACTGGTGTCTTCTGCGGTTGCCAGGCTAACTGGGCCGGGGGGTTAGCGGACGGCCGGGGTGATCCGGGTGAGCACGTTGATGACGCGGTCGGACAGGTCGCCGTCGTGCGGGTCGGTGAGGTTGGCGAGCAGCTTCAGGACGAAGCGCATCAGCGCCGGATGCGGCAGACCGTGCCGCGTACACGCCTGCATCACAGCCGGCTTGCCGATCAGCTTCACGAAGGCCCCACCCAAGCGGTAGTACGCACCCCACTCCCGCTGCATCCGCTCGGGGTAGGCGCGCAGTGCGAGTTCGCGCGCGGACCCCTCCGGGCGAGCCAGTGCCTGGATCACTGCCTCGGCGGCGTACTTGCCGGACTCGATCGCGTAGGGGATGCCTTCACCGTTGAACGGGTTCACCGAACCGCCCGAGTCGCCAACCAGCAGTAGCCCACGCAGATAGTGGGGCGTGCGGTTGAAGCCCATCGGCAGCGCGGCGCCACGGGTCGGGCAGGTCGCATTCTGCTCGCGCAGGCCCCACTCCTGCGGAGTGTTGTCCAGCCAGGACGTGAGCATCGCGCGGTAGTCGGTCTTCTGGAATCCCGCACTGGTGCTCAGGACACCCAGACCAGCGTTGACTGTGCCGTCGCCCATCCCGAAGATCCAGCCGTAGCCGGGCAGGAGGTCGGATTCGTTCGGCTTGCCGTCCCACAGTTCGAGCCAGGACTCCAGGTAGTCGTCGTCAGTCTTCGGGCTGGTGTAGTAGCGCCGGACCGCCACGCCAAGGGGACGCTTCTCGTTTCGATGCACTCCCAGGCGCTGCGCGAGCTTGCCCGAGACCCCTTCGCAGGCGAGCACAATCGGCGCGCGGTACTGCACGGGTTGGCGATCCGCGGTACGCCCGGCGACGCCGGTGACCCGGCCGGTGCGGTCGAGGATGGGCTCGGTGACGGTGGTCTGTTCGTGCAGCCGAGCGCCGGCCTTGACCGCCTGATTGGCGAGCAGGGCGTCGAGGTCTGCGCGTGGTCGCACCAATCCGTAGGCCGGGAAGCTGGTCAGCTGGGGCCAGTCCAGCTGTAGCCGCTGACCGCCGCCGATGACACGAAGCCCGCGATTGTGCAGCCAGCCGGCCTCTTCGCTCACGTCGATGCCCATGTCGATCAGCGCTCGGGTACCACGAGGGGTTAGCCCGTCGCCGCAGACCTTCTCACGAGGGAACTGCGTCTTCTCCAGCACCATGACGTCAAGCCCCGCAGATGCGAGCCAGTAGGCCGCGCTACTGCCTGACGGACCGGCGCCGACCACGATGACGTCGGCGTCATAGCGCGGAGCATCAACGACGGTCGACTCCGGCCGGATCGCGGCCTCGGGTGCCGTCATCGAAGCGCTCCCGTCTCGCACAGCTAGACCTTGTGAACCGCTTCACGAGCGGGTGGATTCGAGTCTAGGCGCTGGGCTGCCGGCACGTCGGGGCGGGTTTGTCCCAGGGCAGGTTGCGACGATCGCGATGCCGGCACATCTGATAGCCGGCGTGGTGGCAGGGGGGACTGGCCCGGCTGTCAGTGGTGGTTGCCGGTGATGGTCTGGGTGGTGTTGGCGACGGTGGTGACGGAGCCGGTGATGGTGTTGTTGATGAGGGTGAGGCCGCCGTGGTCCCGGGTGAGGATGACGGCGCCGTGGATGGTGTTGGGTGCGCAGCCGTGGCTGGGGTCCCCGATCTGTACTGCGCCGCTGGCGCCGGCGACGGCGATGGTGGAGGTGGTGCTGGCGCAGAGCTGTACCCGGTCGGGGTTACTGGCTGACACTGAGCCGGCCAGGGTGGACCCGGTCAGGAACAGTGACGCGCCCCGGCCTATCGAGATGCCGCCCGACACGTGGGCGGACACGACACACAGCACGCCCCCAGCGGGGACGGTGAGCCCGCCGGTATGGGTGCCGGTGATGGTCGCGCCGTTGATGATTTGGGTGCAGCCGGTGAGCACGGGGATCGCGGTGGTGGAGGTGCTGGGCAGGTAGTTGGTGTCACCGCCGTAGACCGCGGTGACGGTGTGCGGTCCCGGCGCCAGCGTCGGGAACGCGCTCGAGAATGTCGCTGCGCCGTTGTTCAGGGTCGCGGACCCGGCAGGTGTGCCGTCGATCAGGAACAGGACGGACCCGGTCGGGGCGACCAGCCCGGCGGTGGCCGGAGGTAGCGGGCTGACC
>JALYIS010000073.1 GCA_030775705.1 Actinomycetota bacterium | reverse complement strand
GGGCTGGGCCTTACCGCAGTGGAGGTCCGGGGGGACGTCCCGGCGGTCCCGCTGGGCGTGGTCGCGGGGCCAGCACTGCCGGAGCGTTCGGTCGGCAGGGCGGTCGCCAGGCTCGTGGCCGCAAGAGCAAGAAGCAGCGGCGTCAGGAGTTCGACAACATGTCGGCGCCGTCGATTGGCGGTGTCCAGGTACCTCGAGGCAATGGCGACATCCTCCGCCTGCCGCGTGGCGCGTCGCTGTCGGACTTCGCCGAGAAGATCAACGCTGAGCCGGCCGCCCTGGTGACCGTGATGTTCCACCTCGGCGAGATGGTCACCGCGACCCAGTCGGTCAACGAGGAGACGCTGCAACTGCTGGGCGCCGAACTCAACTACACCGTGCAGGTCGTCAGCCCGGAGGACGAGGACCGCGAGCTGCTTGAATCCTTCGACCTCACCTTCGGCGAGGACGAGGGTGACGATGAGCACCTGGTCGCCCGACCGCCGGTCGTCACCGTGATGGGTCACGTTGACCACGGCAAGACCCGGCTGCTCGACGCCATCCGGAAGACGAACGTGATGGGCGACGAGGCCGGGGGCATCACCCAGCACATCGGCGCGTACCAGGTGCACGTCGAGCACGAGGGGCAGGAGCGTGCGATCACCTTCATCGACACCCCTGGTCACGAGGCCTTCACCGCGATGCGTGCCCGAGGCGCCGCAACCACCGACATCGTCGTGCTGGTCGTGGCTGCCGATGACGGAGTGATGCCCCAGACGATCGAGGCGCTCAACCACGCACAGGCTGCCCAGGTGCCGATCGTGGTGGCCGTGAACAAGATCGACAAGGAAGACGCCAACCCGGCAAAGGTTCGCCAACAGCTGACCGAATACGGTCTGGTCGCCGAGGAGTACGGCGGCGAGACTCTGTTCGTCGACGTCTCCGCGCGCTCGGGACTCAACATCGACGGTCTGCTAGAAGGCATCCTGCTGACCGCCGATGCCTCTCTGGATCTGCGGGCCAACCCCGATCAGGATGCCCAGGGAATCGTGATCGAGGCTCGTCTGGACCGCGGACGCGGTCCGGTCGCATCGCTGCTCGTGCAGCGCGGGACGTTGAACATCGGCGACTCTGTCGTTGCCGGTGATGCGTTCGGCCGGGTTCGGGCGATGCTCGACGAGAACGGGGACAACGTCGACGTGGCAGGACCCGCGCGCCCGGTCCAGGTACTCGGACTCACCTCCGTGCCCGGTGCTGGGGACTCGTTTCTCGTCGTCGACGAAGATCGCATCGCCCGTCAGATCGCGGACCGTCGCTCGGCGCGCGAGCGCAACGCGCAACTGGCTTCGTCCCGACGGCGAATCTCACTCGATGACCTGGACAAGGCGCTCAAGGCAGGTGAGGTCGAGGACCTCAACCTGATCATCAAGGGTGATGTGTCGGGTTCGGTCGAGGCGCTGGAGGATGCCTTGGTCGGCATCGACATCGGCGAGGACAACGACGAGGTCTCGCTGCGAGTCATCAGTCGGGGCGTCGGTGCGATCACCGAGAACGACATCAACCTGGCGATTGCGTCCAACGCGGTCGTCATCGGCTTCAATGTCCGGCCCGAAGGCAAGGCTCGCGAAGCCGCGGAGCGTGAGGGCGTCGACGTCCGGTACTACACGGTCATCTACCAGGCGATCGATGAGATCGAGGCCGCGCTCAAGGGCATGCTCAAGCCTGAGTTCGAGGAGGTGCAGCTCGGTACCGCCGAGGTCCGTGAGGTCTTCCGGGTACCGCGCATCGGCAACGTCGCAGGCTCGCTGGTGCGCAGCGGTGTCATTCGACGCAACAGCAAGGCGCGTCTGGTGCGCGACGGCACCGTCGTCGCGGAGAACCTCACCGTCGAATCGCTGCGGCGGTTCAAGGACGACGCCACCGAGGTCCGCGATGGATTCGAGTGCGGTATCGGTCTCGGCTCGTACAACGACATCAAGATCGATGACGTGATCGAGTGCTTCGAGCTGCGAGAGAAGCCGCGTTCCTGATCTCTGGCAGCGCGGGCTCGTCTCTCCACCGCAGAAAGGACTGGACATGGGCGACGCTGGGCGCGCGAGGAGAATGGCCGGGCGGATCAAGCAGATCGTGGCCACCGGAATTGAGACCCAGATCAAGGACCCCCGGCTGGGCATGGTGACCATCACCGACGTCCGGGTCACCGGAGATCTGCACGACGCGACGATCTTCTACACCGTGCTCGGGGATCGCGACGTGCGTGACGAGTCGGCACTTGCGCTCGAGTCGGCCAAGGGTGTTTTGCGCAGCGAGGTCGGTCGTCAGACCGGCGTGCGGTTCACCCCGACGCTCACGTTCGTTCTGGATTCGGTGCCCGAGACGGCGAAGCAGATCGAAGATCTGCTC
>JALYIS010000072.1 GCA_030775705.1 Actinomycetota bacterium | reverse complement strand
CCCGCGGTCATGTACGTGACTCTAGGCACGTTGCGCCCATCCGGCGGCATGGCGACGCAGCAGGCCGCGGCGAGGTGGCGGCGTGACCACGCTGGCAGCGGTACATGGCGTGCTCCCACCCCACCGTTACGAACAGGCGGAACTGACTGAGCTTTTCGCGCGACTGTGCCTGGGCCCCGACGCCGACCTGGCGCTGGTGGGACGGCTCCATACGAACGCACAGGTCGAGACCCGTCACCTTGCTCTGCCGTTGGAGCAGTACGCGAACCTCGACGACTTCGGAGCAGCGAACGACGCCTTCATCGAGGTCGCCGTTGAGCTTGGCGCGCAGGCCATCCTCGGCGCGCTCGCCGACGCGGGTCTGCAACCCGGCGACGTCGACCTGGTGATCTCCACCACCGTGACGGGACTAGCTGCTCCGTCGGTCGAGGCCCGAATCGCCGACCGGATCGGGCTGCGCCCGGATGTGCGCCGCATTCCCATGTTCGGACTTGGGTGCGTCGGAGGCGCTGCCGGTCTTGGTCGGCTTCATGATTACCTGCTCGGGCACCCCGCCGATATCGGCGTCCTGCTGTCTGTGGAGCTATGTTCACTGACAGTGCAACGCAACGACCGCTCAGTCGCGAACCTCGTGGCCAGTGGCCTGTTCGGTGACGGGGCCTGCGCGGTGATCGGAGTCGGCAGCGAACGCGCCGAACAGATCCACGCGCAGGGCCCCCGAGTTGTCGATTCCCGCAGTCACCTCTACCCGGACACAGCCCGCACCATGGGCTGGGACATCGGTTCCAGCGGCCTCAAGATCGTCCTCGATGCCCAGGTGCCGGTGCTCGTGCACAAATACCTTGGCGAGGACGTCCGCGATTTCCTCGCCGCCCATGGTCTGGAGAGCGACGCTGTCACCGCCTGGGTGTCTCATCCCGGTGGACCGAAAGTGATCGAGGCAATCGAGGACACGCTGCAGCTCCCCGACGACGCCTTGGCGCTGACCTGGCAGTCGCTGGCCGCCGTGGGGAACCTGTCCTCCTCCTCGGTGCTGTACGTGCTGCGCGACACCCTCGCGCAGCGACCGCCGCCGCCACCCGGCACGCCTGGGCTGCTGATGGCGATGGGTCCGGGCTTCTGCTCCGAACTGGTGCTGTTGCGGTGGTGAATCGGTGATCTACCTCGCGTTCGTCCTGGCAGTCGCCGTTGAGCGCCTGCTCGAGCTGCGGGTCGCGCGGACCAACGCGGCCTGGTCACGCGAACAGGGCGGCCGGGAGTACGGCCGCGGCCACTATCCGGTGATGGTCGTCCTGCACACGGGACTGCTCCTCGGATGCCTGCTCGAGGTACCCCTCGCGCACCGCGGCTTCCTGCCGGCGCTGGGCTGGCCCATGATCGCGGTCGTCCTCGCAACCCAAGCGCTGCGCTGGTGGTGCATCACCACCCTAGGACCGCACTGGAACACCCGAATCATCGTCGTACCCCACGCACCCCTGGTGAGCACCGGCCCCTACCGATGGATGCGGCACCCCAACTATCTCGCCGTCGTCGCCGAAGGCATCGCCCTGCCGCTTGTTCATTCCGCGTGGATCACCGCCGCACTGTTCACCGTCGCCAATGCCGCACTGCTCACGGTCCGCATCCGCACCGAGGACCGGGCACTGGCCGATGCGTGACCTGATCATTGCCGGGGGCGGGCCAGCTGGGCTAGCCACCGCCCTGTACGCCGCACGCGCCGGGCTGGACTGTGTCGTCCTCGAACCGCGCCGAGGAGTCATCGACAAGGCATGTGGGGAGGGGCTGATGCCCGGGGCCGTCACCGCTCTAGCCCAGTTGGGCGTCCACCCCGAGGGAACGCCGATCCGAGGAATCCGATACCGCGACGAGCGGCGCAGCGCCCAAGCGACGTTCCGGGGACCGGCCGGGCTCGGTGTGCGTCGCACCGATCTGCATGCCTCGCTACGCCGGTCGGTCCGCGCGGCAGGTGTTCCTATCCTCGAGGAGGCCGTTACCGCGATTGCCCAGAAGGAACACAGCGTCGCCGCGGCGGGGATCACCGCCCGCTACCTGGTTGCAGCAGACGGACTCCACTCACCGATCCGCCACGCCCTGAACCTTCAGCTGCCCAGCCCGCCCCGAACTCGACGCTGGGGCCTGCGGCGCCACTACGCGCTCGCACCGTGGACAGATCACGTCGAGGTGCACTGGTCGCCCACCGGCGAGGCGTACGTGACCCCGATCGCGGCGAATCTGCTCGGCGTCGCGGTCCTCTCGACCAGCCGGGGCACCTTCGAATCCCACCTCGCGGCGTTCCCGCAGTTGGTCGCCCGCCTGCCCGCGGAGGGAGCAACAGCGGTTCGCGGTTCCGGCCCATTGCGTCAACGGTCGCGATGCCGCGTCCAGGGCCGGGTGCTGTTCGTCGGGGACGCTGCCGGCTACATCGACGCGATCACCGGCGAAGGGCTCGCCCTTGCCATCACCTGCGCCCAGGTCGCGGTGAACTGCATCCAGGCCGACACCCCGCAGCGTTATGAACGCCACTGGGCCGCCGCGTCACGCAACTCCCGGGCGCTCACCGCCACCCTGCTGTGGGCCGCTCACCGACCGCTACTACGCGCTGCCGTCGTGCCCCTCGCTGCGACCGTCCCCGGACTCTTCCGCCTCGCCGTGCAGCAGCTGGCCCGATGACCACGATCAACTCCGTGCCGGAACAAGTGGTGCTGTGCGGACCCGATGGCGACGCCATCGGCACCGCCGACAAGCAGAGCGTGCATCACGCCGACACTCCGCTACATCTCGCGTTTTCTTGCTACGTGTTCGACGTCGAGGATCGGCTTCTGGTGACCCGCCGGGCCTACACGAAGAAGACATGGCCAGGTGTACGAACCAACAGCTGCTGCGGGCACCCCGCGCCGGGCGAAGCCATGCAGACCGCGATCGGCCGCCGGCTCCTGCACGAATTGGGAATCATCGCCACCTCCATCGACCTTCTCATTCCCACGTTTCGCTACCACGCCGCGATGACCGACGCGACTGTGGAGAATGAACTCTGCCCGACCTACCGCGCCACCGTCATCGACAACGAGGTCGCGATCAACGCCGGCGAGGTCGCCGACGCCTGGTGGATGCCGTGGACCGATGTCCTCGCCGACGTCGACCGCGTTGACCAAGCTGATCGGTTCTCACCCTGGAGCCTGCTTCAGGTCGAAACTCTGCGGCAGCTGTACGGGACGCCGTTGACCTGGCCGACAGCCGACGCGGCACTCCTGCCCGCCGCAGCGCGTTCCTCACCCACCCCACCCCCTTGACGAACCTGGAGGCCTCGCGCAAGCCCCGCTGGCCGACACGACAGGAGGCAGACGCGATGGTTGAACTGGCCCCGGAGATCCTGGCTACGGCTATGGAGCCCGGCGGGTGGCTGACTCGATCAGCGACATGGTTAGCCAGCCGGAGTATCCGTGCCTCGGCGACCGCTCCCTCCTTCGCCCCTGGCCAGGCCGGTGTTTCAGAACGGCCACGTAGGGGTATCGAACGCGTGGGTCGTGACGCATGTCATACCCGGAGGAGGTTTGGTGATGGTCAGCAGCGACGAGGTTCCCACCTCTCACCCTGAAGGACATGGACATGGCGGATGGGCTGAACCCGCCCCGGATGCCGGACGCGAGTCCAGTGACAAGTCGTTCGATGCGAGTAATGCGGACGATCCTGGACCAGGACCAGTGGAGTCAAAAGAGGAACGCGAAGGTGTCCCACCCGACGACATGACTGCGCGGAGCGCCCTGGGTGTCGGCGAGAGTATGAACACGCGCGGTGAGGACGTGCGCACGAAGGGCTCGGGCGGCAGCGACCGCAGCACCGACGAGGACACCGGGGACGGCGCCGCATCGGCCAGCGCACGAACAGGGATCGACGAGCAGGAGCCACGAGAAAGCCGCTGACCGAGGGGCGGCGACATCCTGCTCTCGACCACTTGTCATCCGCCGGGGCATCCGGCCTCCCCGTGGAGATGACAAACACCGGTCAGCGGTACGGGCGGTCGGGCGGTGGG
>JALYIS010000071.1 GCA_030775705.1 Actinomycetota bacterium | reverse complement strand
AGGCGCTGCGGAAGAAGTACAAGGACGACAAGCCTGAAATGCAGCGTCAGATGATGAAGCTGCAACAGGAGCAAGGCTTCAATCCGCTTGCGGGCTGCCTGCCGATGTTCCTGCAGATCCCTATCTTTATTGGGCTATTCCATGTTCTCCGGCACCTGTCGAACTCTGTAGCGCGACCCAAGGGCGACCCTCGAAACTCACTGTATTCGTTCACCCAGACCGAGACGTTCAGCGCTGCGAAGGCCAAACTGTTCGGTGCACCGTTGGCTGGCCGACTCACCGACACTTCGCACCAGATACACGACCTCCTCGGCGGCAACGTCAGCACCACGCGTGTGGTCATCGTTCTGCTGGTGATCATCAGTGCAGCGGCCACGTTGATGACACAGCTACTGGTGCGCCAGTCGGCGACGACCGTCCCGGAGGGAACCGCGGCAACCGTCCAGCGGTTGATGCTGGTGTTCATCCCAGTCAGCACCCTGGGCTCGGGCCTGTTCTTCCCGCTCGGCGTGCTGCTGTATTGGTTTACGAGCAACACCTGGACGATGGTGCAACAGATGTATGTGAACAAGTTCCATCCGCATACACCCACCGAAACGCCGATCGTCGGCGAGTTGGGGAAGACGCTGGCACCGCGCCCGGGACAGCGCCCAGATCGCGCCGCCAAGTCTTCCGGGGTGACGTCGCTGGTCAAGGAATCCGCGCCGGCCGACGACGGGGCGTACCCCACGCCGGCACCACGCACGACGCCCCGCCCCGGACAAAAGCCAAATCGAGCCAATGGAAACCGGTCGCCGGCGAATCGTCCCAGCCAGGCAAAGAAGCGACGCTGATCCCCCACCAGCCCCATATCCGCTGATCCTCGCGGTCAGTGTGAGATCGACGAGCGCGTTGAAAGGAAAGCTACGTGAGTGATACCGAGGTCGTGACCGAGAGCGCCGACGCCCTGACCGACAGCGTCGGGAGAGACGACAATGACTTGCTGGTCCGCGAGGGGGACATCGCCGCGGACTACCTCGAACGCCTACTGGACATCGCCGATTACGACGGGGACATCGATCTCGACGTCGAGAACGGTCGCGCCATCGTTGCGATCGTGGGCACGGATCTGCAACCCCTGGTCGGCGCCCACGGGGAGACGCTCGACGCGCTTCAGGAGTTGACCAGGTTGGCGGTGCAGCAGAAGACCGGCGTCCGGAGCCGGCTGATGCTTGACGTGAGTGGGCACCGCCAGGCCAGGCGCGAAGAGCTTGCCCAACTGGCGCGCGACACGGCATCTAAGGTACTGGCCTCGAGCGAGGCGGTCACACTGGCTTCGATGAACCCGTTCGAGCGGAAGGTGGTCCATGATGCGATCTCCGCGATCGACGGTGTGCACAGCGAGTCGGAGGGTGAAGAACCCAATCGACGTGTTGTCGTACTCGCGGACAGCTGAGCCTGCCGTCGGTCGGGATGGATATGCGCCCGTGACGACGCCGTCGCCGGGTCGATGTGCTCAGGCTGCGTTCGGCGCGGGTATGTCATTGGCTGAGCGTTTCGCGGACATGTTGGCGGGCGACGGTGTGACGCGGGGGCTGATCGGCCCCCGCGAGGTCCCCCGGCTCTGGGAGCGACATCTCATCAACTGCGCCGTTGTAGGAGAGCTTCTTCCGGTCGGTGCGCGAGTGGTCGATGTCGGCAGCGGAGCCGGGCTGCCGGGCATCGCCCTGGCGATCAGCCGTCCGGATCTGCGCGTGGACCTTGTCGAGGCGGCGCAACGCCGTGTCAACTTTCTCCAGGAGGTAGTGGCTGAGCTAGGACTGACTGAGTCCGTGGCGGTCGTGCATGGCCGAGCCGAGGACCCCACTGTGGTGTCGCACGTCGGCGAGTCAGACTGGGTCACCGCCCGGGCGGTAGCGCCGATTGACCGGTTGGTGAGATGGTGCATGCCACTGCTTTGTCCTGGCGGCAGGTTGCTCGCATTGAAGGGGGCGGCGGTCGAGGTTGAGTTGGCCAAGCACAGATCCGTGATCCGGAGCCTGGGCGCCGTTGACGTCCGCGTCGTCCGCTGTGGTGTCCGGGAAGGGTGCCCGCCCACGAGTGTCGCGGTGATGGAGCGCGGGTCGCGCATACGTCAGAAGGGGCCGAAATGATCGAGTCGCCACCCTCGAAGTCGGCCGCCACGCCCCCCTGGGGCCCGTCCGCGGTTTCACGTGAAACGGCGTCGAACTCTGTTTCACGTGAAACAGAGT
>JALYIS010000070.1 GCA_030775705.1 Actinomycetota bacterium | reverse complement strand
GCGGTGGGCCGGTTCAGTGCGAGAGGTCTTCTGCGGGGAAGCCCGGGCGTTGGATGAGAAGGGGCCGTCCGGGGAGGAGGCGCGAGCTCTTACCGCTCGGACTCGACAGGCGCGCGCCAGAGGTCGGTGTCCTGGCGCTCCCACGCACCGGTGCGGCGCATCTTCAGCAGTCCGAGACCACCATCGGCGCGGTCCTCGCTGAACAGCAACCGCTTCCCGGCGCCGACGGTCACACCGTGCTCGACCCGTCCGGCATCGTCCATGAGTTCGAGCCAGATGAACTGCCCGTTCGTGGTCGCGATGACCGAGGTGGCGGTGCGCGTCTCGAGTCGGGGTTGCAGGACCATCGGCGCACGGTACGGCATGGCGCCTACCGCCCGCTGTGCACCCGGATCCTTCTGCTTCCGCCACGTGAAGAACGCCTGCTTCGAGAAACCGGCCACCCGGGAGGCCACCGTGACAGGGATCTTCCTCCTGTGGGGTCTCGCCAGGTCTTTCGGGTGGCTCTGATGGACGGGTTCACCGTTACGGTGAACAGCGTGAGTTCGGGATGGCTGTCCTCGCTCGGGTTGAGACGACCACACGCGACGCTGCTGCCTGCGGCGGAACCCGCCGACGCCCCGAGGCAGCACCGGATCGTCGTGGGGCGGTTGCTGCTCGGCAGCGCCACGATGTTGTTCCTGGAGCTCGCCCTGATCCGCTGGCTCGGTGCGAACGTCGTGCACCTGAGCTACTTCTCGAACTTCGTGCTGCTGGGCTCCTTCCTGGGCGTCGGGCTGGGTTTCCTGATCAGCCGCAAGCGCTGGTCCGCCCTGCCGTTCACGGCTCCGTTGCTCGCGGTGACAGTGGTCCTGGCCCTTCGGTTCCCGGTCACCATCCAGCGCGCCGGGGCCGACGTCATCTACTTCACCGGGCTGCAGACGACCGGCCCACCCGCCTGGGTCGCGCTCCCCGTGGTCTTCCTGCTGGTGGCCGCGACGCTGGCCGGCCCGGCCGAGGTGGTGGGCCGCTGCTTCGGACACCTGGAGCCGCTGACGGCCTATCGCTACGACCTGGTGGGGTCGCTGATCGGGATCGGCCTGTTCACAGGGCTCTCGTTCCTGTGGGCGCCGTCCGTCGTCTGGGGGATCCTCGCCGGTTGTGCCCTGGTCGTCCTCGCAACCGGGACCGGGGCGCGGCTCGTCGCGGTGGTGAGCGCGCTGGTCATCGTGTTCATGTTGCTCGGCGAGACCCTGACGGCGGGGGTCAGCTGGTCGCCGTACTACAAGATCACCACTCATCCGTCGAGCTTCGGTCCCGGTGCACTGAGCATCTGGGCCAACGGGGTACCGCACCAGACGATGGCCAAGGCGTCATGGCGGCTGGAGCACACGTCGCATCAGTACGGCACGCCCTACAAACGCCTGCCGCACGTCCAACTCGACAACGTGCTGGTGGTGGGAGCCGGATCGGGCAGCGACGTGGCGATCGCGCTGCGCAAGGGGGCCAAGCACGTCGACGCGGTCGAGATCGATCCGCGGATCCTGCAGCTGGGCGAGAGGTTCAACCCAGACCACGTCTACCAGGACCCACGCGTGAGCACCCACGTCAACGACGGGCGGGCGTTCCTCGAGCGCACGGACACCAAGTACGACCTGATCCTCTTCGCCCTGCCCGACTCCCTGGCGCTGGTCAACGGCGCCTCGCAGATCCGGCTCGAGTCCTTCCTGTTCACCGAGGAGGCGCTGCGTTCCGCTGCCGATCACCTCAAGCCCGACGGCGGATTCGCGATGTACAACTACTACCGCGAGGACTGGCTCATCGACCGGCTGGCCGGCACCGCTTCGACGGCGTTCGGCCACCCCCCGTGCGTGGACGGCTTCGCCGCGCACCAAGCGGTGGTCACGATCGCCAAGCAGGCAGGCAACCAGCAATGTGGCTCGGCCTACGCGCCGACCACCAAGGTGGTGGCGCCGGCCACCGACGACGCGCCGTTCCTCTACTACAGGGGCGGGTCGATCCCGCCCATCTACCTCTGGACCCTCGGCGGGATCCTGCTCCTGTCGCTGCTGCTCGTGCGCGTCGTGGGCGGTCGGTTGCGGGCGATGCGCCCCTACGGCGACCTCTTCTTCATGGGTGCCGCGTTCCTCTTGCTGGAGACGAAGAACGTCGCGACCTTCGCCCTGCTCTTCGGCACCACGTGGCTGGTCAACGCGATGGTCTTCGCCGGTGTGCTGCTCACCGTGCTCGCGGCGGTGGAGGCGACGAGACGCCTGCGCACGCCACCGATCAAGGTGGTGTACGCCGGCGTGCTGGCAGCGCTGGTGCTGGCCTGGGTGGTGCGACCCGGCTGGCTGCTGGCGCTGCCATTCCTGCCCCGCCTGGTGGCGGCGACGGCGCTGGCGTTCCTGCCGATCTTCCTGGCCAACGTGGCCTTCGCCAAGCGCTTCGCGTCCACGTCGGACTCCCAGGAGGCGTTCGGGGTGAACCTTTTGGGGGCGATCGTCGGCGGCTGCCTGGAGTACGTCGCGCTGCTCACCGGGTACGCCGACGTCCTCGTGGTGGTCGCGCTGATCTACCTCGTCGCCTTCCTGCTCCTACCCAGGACCACGGCCTCGGGAGGCTCGGCCGGCGTGATCGCCGGCTAGCTCACTCACCTGTCAGCAATCGTCAGTTGCAGCGATCAAGCTGCTGCAGTTCGCGGCCCAGCCGATCTGCTCCGCGGCGATCTGGATCGAATGTTCGCGGTTCCTCGGAGTGGACCGCGGTGCGCGAACCTGAATCACGCGATGATCAGGCCTTCTGTGCCCCGAGCAGGACTCGAACCTGCAACCTACGGATTAGAAGGCCGTTGCTCTATCCATTGAGCTATCGGGGCGCGTGCGAACGGTGAACGAGTGTAGGGGGGGCGCGGCGCAGCTTCCGGATGTCATCGGAGCGACGTCAGGCGCCCGGGGCGCCAGCCCGTCCCCGCCCGGTGGGGAGGCGCCGAGTGCGGTGGTCGACGGTCGTGCCGGCACCGCATCGCCGGGATCAGGTGCGCTGGACCGGCACCACCGTCTCGGGTGCCGACGGTCCATCAGGAGCGTGGGACGAGATCCTCGCCAGGCGCTCCCCGGCCGCGCACCGCGGAGGCGGAGACGGGAGGCGGCGTCTTCAGGTCGAGGTTCTGCGTGACCTGGGCCTCGTCGTCGTACGTGTCGAGCCATGCCGGCGCCGGCGTCGCGGCGGGGACCGCGCCGGGCGGGGTCTGCTCGGAGGGGCGCGCGTGCCGCGCCTGCT
>JALYIS010000069.1 GCA_030775705.1 Actinomycetota bacterium | reverse complement strand
GATAGCGTCCCGCGGAGTGGTGGACTTCGGATTTAGCGTGGTTCACGCGTAGTGATCAACGAGTCATGTTGAACGCTAGGTGATTTGGTGTTGTTTGGCAAGTGCTGCGGCGGCGTGTTTCTTGGCGATGACTGCCCGTAGTTCGTCCATGGAGACATCGGAGAGATAGCGGCGGGTGACTTGCCACTCGTCGTGAGCTTCGATGACCACCGCGGTAGCCAGCCGCAGGAACGCCGCCGGGTTGGGGAAGATCTCCACGACGTCTGCGCGGCGCTTGATCTCCTTGTTCAACCGTTCGATCGGATTGTTCGACCAGACCTTCTGCCAATGCGCCCTCGGGAACGCGGTGAACGCCAACACGTCGGTCTTCGCGTCGCCCATCATGGCGGCCACCTTCGGGAACGACGATGCCAGGGTGTCGGCGACCCGGTCCCATTGCGCGGCGACCTCCTCGGGGTCGGTGTGAGCGAAGATCGTCTTGACCGCCGCGGTCACCGCCGGGGCGTGCTTCGCCGACACCGCGGTGTGCAGGTTGCGCATGAAGTGCACCCGGCACCGCTGCCACGACGAGTTGGTGAACTGTTGCGCCACAGCAGATTTGAGTCCGGCATGGGCATCGGAGATGACCAGATGCACCCCCGAGAGGCCACGCGCCTTCAGCGACGCCAGGAACTCCCGCCAAAACTCGTAGGACTCACTGTCACCCACCGCGGTACCCAGCACTTCACGGGTGCCGTCGATGGACACCCCGGTGGCCACCACCAGGGCCTGAGAGACTACGTGCGCCCCGACGCGGACCTTGCAGAAGGTCGCGTCGCAGAACACGTACGGAAACTCGGTGTGAGCCAGGCTGCGGGTGCGAAACGCGTCGATCTCCTTGTCGAGGCCGGCGCAGATCCGCGACACCTCCGATTTGGAGACCCCGGTCTCCACGCCCATCGCGGCCACCAGGTCATCGACGCTGCGGGTCGACACGCCGTGCACGTAGGCCTCCATGATCACCGCGTGCAGCGCACGGTCGATGCGGCGGCGCCGCTCCAGCAGCGACGGGAAGAAGGATCCGGCCCGCAGTTTCGGGATCTGCACCTCGATGTCGCCGGCAGTGGTAGACACCATCTTGGGTCGATGCCCATTGCGGTGCGTACCACGACCGCCGGTGCGTTGGTAGCGGCCAGCGCCGATGGTCTCGGTGGCTTCGGCCTCGATCAGCGCCTGGAGCCCGGCTCGGATCAGTTCGGCGAACACCGCCCCGACATCGGCGGACTTCAAGGCGTCGAGCTGGGCAAGCAGGGCAGAATGGTCCTGGGTCATCGCGTGGTGTGTCCTTTGCTTGAGTCACTTGGTAGGTAACTCACTGACCACTACGCGATGGCCCACCCCAACGGCATCAGCGACACACCTCGACCAAGGTCCGGCACAGCCCGCCCCGAGCTCCGAAACCCCACCACGCCAGGGGACTTACCCACGGATGGCGTATTCGCACGATCCATATGGATTGCTTGGCAAGGCGGTCGGCGCTGCCCGAGCGGGACTCGATGTCTACAGCTGGGCCGAGCGACAGGTGGTCGGTGCGGTGCGCCAGGGGTTCGACGCGCTCGACCCGCCGGATTCCGCGGCCGACGCCGAACCCGACCCAGAGACGACGGAGCCGGACCCAGATTCACTGACCGTCAAGATGACCCGGCTCCTGGACCGTGCGTTGGACCAGAACACGCGAGGTAGTCAGCTCGAGCTGTACCACCATCTGCTCGATCAGCTCGTCGCCGACGAGGCCCGGATCCTGGGGGCGTTGTCCGACGGTTCGACATCGCCGCTCGTCAACGTATACAGCTGGCTGAGTCCGCGCGCTCCCGGTCGAGCAGTGCTGGAGAACGCCGCGCTCATCGGCAGAACCGCGAATGTCGCGTTGCCGTCAATGGTTCCGCAATACGTGAGCCATCTGCTGTCACTGGGACTCGTCGAGACCGGTCCCGAGGACCAGGCGCTCGACACCGAGTACGAGGTTCTGATGGCCGAGTCGACCGTGCTCGCAGCCATCAAGAACGCGTCGCGGGGTCCGCTGTCGGCGAAGGTCGAGAAGTTCACCCTGAGCCTGTCCACTCTTGGCAGGTCGCTGTGGGAGGCAACCACGGCGGACCCTCCGCGGTGACCACCCTCGTCGCCATCTCCAGTTGGTCGGAGATCACCCACGACTTCGGAGCCAACTGGCTGATCTACCTGTCCATGCCCTTCGTCGCCGCCTTCGTTGGCTGGAGCACCAAGATCGTGGCGTTGGAAATGCTCTACCGGCCAATCGAATTCAAGGGCATCGGCCCGATCGGCTGGCAGGGCATCGTGCCGAGGCGGGCGGGAAAGGTGGGCTCCAAGACCATCGACCTGCTGACGTCGAACCTACTGAAGCCCGAGGAGCTACTGGCCCGCATCGACGCCAACGAGGCGGTCGAGGTGCTGCGGGAACCGTTGATCCTTGCAATCGACGAGATCTCCCGAGAGCTCGCCGAACAGGTCCGGCCAGGCCTGTGGGATGCGCTACCCGAGGCGGGGAGACGGGCCATCCAGGCGCGGATGCAGGCCCAGGCGCCACGCATCACCGAGAACATGCTCTCCGAGATCAAGGGAGATTTGAGCAGGTACGTCGACCTGCAGTTCCTTGCGGTCACCACACTGGTCCGCAACAAGGACAAGCTCGTCAAGCTGATGCGTGGGGTCACCACTGACGCGATGGCGTTCGTCCGGCGCAGCGGGATCTACTTCGGCCTGGGCATCGGGCTGGTCCAAATGGTCGCGTGGGCGCTCTTCAAGAACCCGTGGATCATGCCGGCGTTCGGCTTCGCGGTCGGATTCATCAGCGACTACATCGCGTTGAACATGTTGTTCCGCCCTGTCCAGCCAAAGAAGTTCCTCGGCTTCATTCCCTTCCAGGGGTTGCTGCACGCGCAGCGGGACAAGATCACCCGCGACTACGCCAAGATCCTTGCCGATGATCTGTTTTCGCCGGAGATCCTGTTCGACGGCGTCATCAAGGGGCCGGGAGCGGACAAGCTGTTCGCGCTCGCCGCCAAGGAGATCGACGCGGCGATCGACGCGCAGAGCGGTATCCCGGGTCAGGCCGTGGTGCTCGCCGTCGGCACCAAGCGCTACCGCGCGCTCAAGGATCGAGTGGTGGCGATGGTGCTCGAGAGGCTGCCGTCGACATTGCTCGAGGCACAGGACTACGTCGTCGGGGTGATCGACCTCGAGAACACCATCGTCGAGAAGATGAACCAGCTCACCGACGACGAGTACGAGTCCATCCTGCGCCCCGTCTTCAAAGACGATGAGCCCCTGATGATCTCGGTCGGCGCCATTCTAGGCGGTGTCGTCGGCGAGTTGCAGGTTCAGATCATCGAACTCTTCGCTCATTGACCCGGGCCCTCAGCTTCCCGTCGTGACCGGTTCGGTGGGTGTTCTAGGCGGCGGTGGAACGCGCATGGCCGCTCGCGACCGGACGATCTGCGGCCACCAGAACCACTTGCCCATGGCGGCGGCGATCGCGGGGGTCATGAAGGATCGCACGATCAAGGTGTCGAACAGGAGTCCCAGCGCGATGGTCGTGCCCACCTGACCCATCACCTTCAGGTCGCTGAACGCGAACGTCGCCATGGTCGCGGCGAAGACCAGGCCCGCCGAGGTCACCACCGAACCGGTGCCCGCCATCGAACGGATGATGCCCGTCTTCAACCCCCCGTGGAGCTCCTCCTTCATCCTGGACACGAGCAACAGGTTGTAGTCCGAACCCACCGCAAGTAGCAGGATCACCGACATCGCCAAAACCATCCAGTGCAGCTCGAGGCCGAGGAGGTGCTGCCAAAGCAGCACTGACAACCCGAACGAGGCCCCGAGCGACAGCAGCACCGTACCGACGATCACCGCCGCCGCAACGAGTGCCCGGGTGATGATGAGCATGATGATGAAGATGAGTGTGACGGCCGATATTCCGGCGATCAGCAGGTCGTACTTCGACCCGTCCCGCATGTCCTTGTAGGTCGCGGCCGTACCGGCTAGGTAAAGGCTGGAACCCTCCAGCGGCGTGCCCTTGATCGCTTCCTTCGCGGCCTGCTTGATGGAATCGATGTGCGAAATGCCTTCGACGGTGGCCGGGTCGCCCTCGTGGCTGATGATGAACCTCACCGAGTGACCGTCGGGTGAGATGAAGTTCTTCATCCCCCGCTTGAAGTCCTTGTTGTCGAAGATCTCCGGCGGCAGGTAGAAGGTGTCGTCATTCCTCGACTTGTCGAACGCGTCGCCCATCGCGGTGGCGTTGTCCGACATCGCCGACTGCTGATCCTGGAAGCCCTGCTGGACCTGATACGTCGTCAGCAACATCTGCTTCACCGACTTCAGCTGCTCGAGCTGAGGGCGAAGCGACGCCGCGAGCTGCGGTGTGAGCGCGTCCAGTTTCGTGATGTCGGTGACCAGGCCGCCGATCTGGTCACTGAGTTCGTCTATCCCATCCAAGGTATCGAAGATGCCTCGCCCCGCCGTGCACACCGGGATGTCGTAGCAGTGCGGCTCCCAGTAGAGGTAGGACCGGAACGGCCGGAACCAGTCGTCGAAGTCCGCGATGTGGTCACGCAGGTCGTAGACGGTGTTCGTCAGCTCTGTGATCTTGCCTGCCATGTCGTGAATGTTCGCGCTGAGCTCATCCATGAGCGCCAACATGTGCGTCAGGGTGTCGATCATGGTTTGCATGTCGTCGGCCTGTTTGAGCATGTTGGCGAACGAATCCTGCTGGTACTTCTCGTTCATCTTCGATGAGGTGCCCTGCATGCTGATCTGGAACGGGATCGTGCTGTGTTTGATCGGCTTGCCGTCGGGCCTGGTGATGGTCTGCACCCGGGAGATGCCGGGCGCATGGAAGATGGCCTTCGCGATCTTGTCGATGACGAGGAAGTCCGCCGAGGTGCGCAGGTCGTGATCGCTCTCGATCATCAGCAGTTCGGGGTTCATCCTGGCGGTGTTGAAGTGCTTGTCGGCCACCTGGTAGCCGACGTTGGCCGGCATGTCCTTGGGCAGGTACAGGCGGTTGTCGTAGCTCGTCTTGTAGCTGGGCAGGGCGAGGAGGCCGATCAACGCCAGCGCGATGGTGGCGGCCAGGACCGGGCCGGGCCAGCGCACGACCAGGGTGCCGATGCGCCGCCAACCGCGGGACCGGATCGCGCGCCTGGGTTCGAAGGTGCGGCGGAAGCGGCTGCCGATCACGATGACTGCGGGGCCAAGGGTCAGGGCGGCCAGCACCGCCACCAGGGTGCCCACCGCGCAGGGCACGCCGAGGCTCTGGAAGTACGGCAGCCGGGTGAAGCTGAGGCAGAGCATCGCTCCTGCGATGGTCAGGCCGGACCCCAGCACGACGTGGGCGGTCCCATGGAACATGCTGTAATACGAGGCTTCGCGGTCCTCGCCGTCGCCGCGAGCCTCCTGATAGCGGCCGATGAGGAAGATCGCGTAGTCCGTGCCTGCGGCGATCACCATCAGGGTCAGCAGGCTGGTGGCGAAGGTCGAGAGTCCGATGACCTCGTAGTACCCGAGGACGGCGACGATACCGCGGGCCGCGCCCAGCTCCATGAACACCATCAGCAGGATCAGAAACATGGTGACGACAGACCGGAAGACGAGCACCAGCATCAGCGCGATCACCACCAGCGTGATGATCGTGACGATGAGGATGCTCTTGGTGCCTGCGGCGCTCTGATCGGAAACCAGCGGCGCCCCGCCGGTGACATAGGCCTTCACTCCCGGCGGGGGCGGCGTCTGGGCGACGATGGCCTGCACGGACTTCACCGAGTCGTTGGCCAGCGTTTCGCCCATGTTGCCGTGTAGATACACCTGCACGTAGGCGGAGTGGCCGTCATTGCTCTGCGCGCCAGCGGCCGTCAGCGGGTCGCCCCAGAAATCCTGGATGTGCTCGACGTGAGCCGTGTCGGCTTCCAGCTTCTTGATCAGTCCGTCGTAATACTGGTGGGCGTCCGCACCAAGCGGCTGGTCGCCCTCCAAGATGATCATGGCGTTGCTGTCGGAACTGAACTCCTGGAACGTCCTGCCGATCTTCTCCATCGACATCATCGACGGCGCGTCCTTGGCGTTCATGGACACCGTGTGCGCTTCGCCGACCTTCTCCAGGGGCGGCACGGCCACGTTCGTGATGACCGTCAGCGCAAGCCAGCCGATCACGATGAGCGGGGCGAAGACGCGGACGAAGCGCGCAATCTGCGAGGGCACGTGACGTGTGTCCCTCGTCGAGTTCACCCAGCCCCCTTCGATTACACCGATCGCCACCGGTCCGGTTGAGTCCATCGAAAAACGGAACCTCGCGCCCAATATATGTAGGCCGTCAAAGCTTCTCTGTCAATTGCGCGGCTCGGGATCACAGTGACCGGACGCCACGACGTTCGCGTAGTGCACTACGCGTGCTCCGCCAACCTCGGTGCTTCAGGATTGACCTGTGAACGAATACCGAACGGCGGCAAGCCCGTGACCGGCGTGTTGACCGCGTCCGCGACGCTTGGGGCGGCACTTGGCGCGTTCGCACTGCAGGACCTACAGACGCGACTGGAGCGGTGGGATTACGACCGGCACGCCAACGACTGACCCATCGGCGCCGACGCGCTTACCGTGGTCGACGTGAACGAACTCTCCGATGACGTTGTCG
>JALYIS010000068.1 GCA_030775705.1 Actinomycetota bacterium | reverse complement strand
CCTGGGCTATGTCACCAATGCCTCGATGACTCGTGTCCACCGGCCCGACTGCCAACTGGTGCAAGGGCGTTTGGTCGAACCGATCACTGACACCAACATCAAACGGCTCGGCCTGACGTACTGCGGGGTCTGCTGCACATGAATGCCTTCATCCCCTACATAGTCTTCGGCCTGACGACGGGCGCGGTATATGGCATTTCGGCCATGGGCCTGGTGCTCACCTACAAGACCAGCGGTTTGTTCAACTTCGGGCACGGCGCCGTGTGCGCCGCCGCGGCGTTCGTCTTCTACGCCCTGCGCCAGCAGCACCACGTGCCATGGCCACTGGCCGCCTTGGGCGCCGTACTCGTCTTCGGGGCGCTATCTGGGCTCGCTCTGGAGCGGATCGCTCTCGTGCTCTCAAGCGTGCACACGTCGTTCAAAATCGTGGGAACGGTCGGCATCCTGGTGAGCATCCAGGCCCTGGCCGGGCTTTGCTTCGGACCGGAGGCGCTTCCGTTCAAGCCGTTCCTGGGAGAGAGCTACCTGTTCCACGTCCAGGACGTCGGGGTGAGCACCAGCGACGTCGTCGACGTGCTACTCGGAATCGGTGCGGCAGTTGCGCTGTACCTCTTCTTCAAGAGAACAAGGCTCGGCACTGCGATGCGCGGTGTGGTCGACGACGCCCAGCTGCTTGATATGTCGGGCACCGCCCCGACGAAGGTCCGACGGACCGCCTGGGTCATCGGGTCGGTGTTCGCGGCAGCGTCTGGCGTCCTGTTCGCCGCGACGCAGCAACAGCTCGACGTGAACATCCTCTCATTGCTGGTCGTGCAGGCGTTCGGAGCCGCTGCCATCGCGAGATTCAGCAGCCTCCCGATGTGCCTCGTCGGTGGGCTGTTGGTCGGCGTGTTGCAACAGGTGGCCAGCAAGGAGGTCGGCAGCCACACGTCCCTGCAGGGACTCGACATCAACGTGCCCTTCATCGTGCTGTTCGTGGTGCTGCTGGTCATACCGCGGGGCAAGCTCGCCGAAGTCGGGAGGCAGGTCAAAGCGCGCGCAGTCATGCCGAGCCCGTTCACCGGCCGCACTCGGCTCGGCGGCTACCTGGTTCTGTCGGTCGGCGCCTTGCTCGTCCCGCACGTCGTCGGAGCTCATCTACCACTCTGGATCACCGCGATGACCCAGTTCACCCTATTTCTATCGCTGTCGCTGTTGGTCCGAACTTCCGGTCAGATCTCCCTGTGTCACGTCGGCTTTGCGGCGATCGGGGCGGCCGGCTTCGGCCACATGTACGCAGACGGTGCGCCCTGGGCCATCGCGATCCTGCTCGGTGGTTTATTCGCCATCCCAGCCGGTGCGTTGGTAGCCATCCCGGCGATCCGGCTCTCAGGCCTGTTTCTCGGCCTGGCCACCCTGGGGTTCGGGATCTTGCTCGCGGAGTACGCATACAACAAGACCTGGATGTTCGGTGGCGCACTCAGTTCGCACAGTCGCCGCCCTGCCGGGTTCACGAGTGACACGAGGTTCTACTACGTGCTGCTCGCCATCGCGGGACTGGCATTGGGCATCGTGGCCTTGGTCGAGCGGTCTCGGCTGGGCCGGCTGCTCAGGGGTCTTGCCGATGCACCCATCGCGCTGACCACGCTCGGCACAAACGTCAACGTGTCGCGAGTGCTGGTGTTCTGCCTGTCCACCTTCCTCGCCGGCGTGAGCGGAGCCACCTTCGCCTCAGAGTTCAGCGCGGTCAATCAGGAGAGCTTCAACTATGTCGAGTCGCTGATCGTGCTGGCGGTCATGGCGATTTCGGGGAGGCGCACCCTGACAGTCGCCGTCGTCGCGCCGCTCCTGCTCTACGTGGTGCCGGGTTACATCAGCAATCCCCGGGCCCATCTGTACCTGCAGCTCGGCTTCGGTGTCGCGGCCGTCTTCGCTGCCGCGATTTCTCAGGGCGCCCTTGCGCGCCTGTTCTCCAAGCAGGGTGCGCAATCTGCGGAGCGCCTGGTGGATCCGATCTTCCGCCGAGGTCTGCCCTCGCGCCGCGCGAGCACACGTACCGGTGGCCGGCCGGGCAGTGGCGTGTGGGTGACCAGACCAGCGTTCGCGCCGAGGAAGCCCACCGGCGCTGCCGTCGAATCAATCCCAACCGGGGACTCCATGACGAGGGGTTACGGCAATGCGCGCGATCTGCCGTCACGCCCTGATCCCGGTGACGCCATCGTCGCATTTCCGCGCATCGTGCAGGAGGTGTCGGTCGAGTGACAAGCACGCTCAACGGAGCCGCCGCAGACCAGTCCGCGCATTCAGGGGCAACCGCGAGCAGGGGCACAGACCCGGGGCTACGCGTGGACAATCTGACTGTCCGGTTTGGGGGGCTACTCGCCGTCGATCGGATGTCCATGCAGGTACCGCTCGGGCATCTCACCGGCCTGA
>JALYIS010000067.1 GCA_030775705.1 Actinomycetota bacterium | reverse complement strand
CTCGACTCACGCCTTCGTACCCGCAGTGTGGGCACCAGTGGCGGCGGCGCCCGCGGCTGGCGTCGCCGCGGCCGGTAGCGCTCGCGCCGGGCTAGGGATTGTCTGTGAACTGGACGCTTGAGAGTGCGAAGTGCGCCCAAACGCGGAGGCCAGTAGCACGTAACGCGAGATCGACTTCACCCTTTCCAGCACTGTTACGTCGCGTAACACGCCGACGTATATCCACAGCTCACAGAACGCGTGCGTAACAACACCAAATAACAATCGCCGCAGATCAGGGCCTATTTCTGCAGGAGATCAAAGGGGTTCGATTCCCCTTAGCTCCATCACGTTTGGGCAGGTCAGGCCAGTATTTCAACAGGACCGCGATCCGCGTCAACGCTTGCGTAATCTATCGCCTCCGTGCCCGCCGTCGCGCTCTGGCTCGCTACGCCCTTTCCGGCGACCAGTGGATGCGCGATCCCCGGCTGGTGCTCGCCATGCTCGATGGCATCGATGACTATGTTTTCAGGACGTACTTGTAGGTGACGTTGCCGCCGGGGACGGCGGTCACGGTCAAGACGTATGCCTGGGTCTGACCGCCGGTGAGGGTGGTGCACTCGACGTTGTCGCCGACTTTGCCTTGCAAGTCGCCCGCGCAGTTCGCCGAGTCGGGGCGCTGCCCGGCCTGGCGCAACTGTAATACCAGCGAACCCTCGATCGAAGCCTTCGGCACGACCGGTACCAGCCCGTAGTCCATCTGCAGCCCGGAGACGCTGGTGACGTCGGCGATGTGCCGCGTCGTCGCCCCTGCGGCGGTGACGTCGCAATACGCCTCTCCCCCGTACTTGCCCTCCAACCCCGACTTGCATGACACCGACGTGATAGGTGCGTTCGTCGTGGCGGCGGCCAGGCGTGACACCGTCGCTTCCAGTTGGGTCTTCGACACCGCCACGGTGATGTCGTAGTTGATCTTGGTGCCCTCGAGGCTGGTCACCGTGACGACCGGCTCGGTACTGAGGATCGCGTTCATGGTGACCTCGCAGCGGACGCTCTGACCGAATTGACCGACCAGATCCTCTGGACAGGTCACCGATTGCGGTGGCTGTCCGGCGTCGGTGAGGCGCTGCGAAATGTCCTTTTGCAGATCCTCTTTCGACACTGTCGCGGTACTCAGCGGTGTCGCGGTACTCGACGGAGGGTGACCTCCCGTGTCGTGGGTGCAACCCGAGATTGACAATGCGGTGCACACCACCATCGCGGCGCCCACGGCTGTCATCGACGTTCGCATCAACACCTCCACGTCATGATCGAGAACATTTTGGGATCGATCGTAGTCGTCTACGGGTCTGCGATCTTCATCGGCGAGTGGTCGGCGATGCCGCCAGCGTCGACGAACTGGCGACTGGGGGCGCCGCCGAATTGGTAGCCGGAGCTGACGCTGGATTGCCCGCACAAGCAGTGCCTGTCGCCACGCTGGCGACTGTCGCGACGGCGTACAGCAGTCGACGGTGACCAAGGGCAACCATTTGCGGACCGTAGCGGGTAAAGCCTGAATGCGCGCTGAGGAAATGGACTTGCCAAAGTCCTTGATCGATGGCCGCACGTACCGCATGAATCGCGGTCGGGCTGCCCGACGGTAGGGTGATCGTCACGGGTTTAAGCCTGTCACCTCGGTACGACAGAATGGGTGGATCGTATCCGGCCGCTACCAAGGTTCACGGTCCGTCATGCCGCGCGCGGCAACCGATGACATAGCGCCCTTGAAGATGACTATATCGTTCAACACCACCTACCGCTACCGGCGTCGGCGGGCCGGTTCCATAGGGCCAAAATGGGGACACGCTTTCGGAACAGGTGCTCTGAGTGGTCCAATGGAGCCAGTCCGCAGCGCTGTGACCAGCGGAAGCTTAAATCGCTTGCGCCCCAAACCATCTCACCCGCGGAAGGTCGCTGGTTCAATACCAGCCGGGACCACCAGCAGAAACATTGTTCGACACAAGTTTGGTCTTCGCGAGTCCACCAGATCAAACGGGATCGGCCCTCTGGCAGCAGGCCCTCGAAGCTTCACCGTGTGAGTCGTCGAGCGCAGCCGATGCACCCGCATCTTCGGCCGGTTGATCGCCAGGGAGGCGTTGCGCCATCCGGTGGAGCGCATCTATTGGCCATATTCTTGATGGCCCATCGTATATCGTTGTTGCAGAACATATTCCGGTCTCCGGCTCGGCAAGCACACCGATACACCGTTACTTTCTTACGCTCGGTCCGCTGCGCGCCGAATTCCCTCAGGAGTTCACGTGAGATTCGGTCAGGGCTTGGTGGGTTGTAAGCCCGCAAAATCACTTTCGCGAAAAAGTGTCGCTTGTTACGGGAGGTGGTGCTCCTACCTGTGTCAGGGGTCCAACCAGGGTCCCGATCACACCAAAGGAGCACATCATGACCGCCAATACCAACCCCCAGCCGCAGACTGCCGCGGTTCACGCGGCGTCCGCAGGGGCACCGACGTCTGCGCGTAAGCGCGGGCGACGACTCGCCGTCGCCGGCGTCTCGGCGATGGCCGTCATCGCCGCGGCCGTGAGCCTGTCCGGTGTCGCCTCGGCGTCCACACCAACCAAGACCAACTGCACTTTCAAGACCGCTGATGGGCACTATGTGACGGCGGTCAACAGCGGCGGGTTGACGGGACTCGGCCAACAACCGTTCGACGTAATCCACACGGACGCAGTGGGGGTCGGGTCATGGGAGACCTTTACGCTCGTGGACTCCGGTGACGGAACCCATTACGGCATTCAAGCCTTTGATGGGCACTACCTCACTGCGGTAGGTGGTGGCGGACGGACCACCGACGTCATTCACTCCGACGCCACGCAGTTGCAGGGTTGGGAGAAGTTCACCGTCACGAAACTTCCATCGGCTCCTGGCGGCCAGACCGTGTACACGATCGCCACCATCGATG
>JALYIS010000066.1 GCA_030775705.1 Actinomycetota bacterium | reverse complement strand
GTCGGAGTCCATAGGGTCATCTGACCACACACGCAGACGCGGGCCCAGCTACTAACGTTGGGGGTGACCGTCGGCATCGAGAGGGCAGCAATGACCGAGCAAGGCTCAGCACAGATCGGCGTCACCGGATTGGCCGTCATGGGACGCAACCTGGCCCGAAACCTGGCCCGGCACGGTCATACGGTGGCTCTGCACAATCGCAGCCCCGAACGGACCCGCAGTCTGGCCGAGCAGCACGGCGACGAGGGCAGCTTCGTGCCGACCGAATCGATGGCCGACTTCGTCGCCAGCCTCGAACGCCCGCGCGCGGTCATCGTGATGGTCAAGGCCGGTGACCCGACCGATGCGGTCATCGACGAGCTCGTGCCGCTGCTCGAGGCGGGCGACATCATCATCGACTGCGGCAACGCCCACTACACCGACACCCGCCGGCGCGACGCATCGCTCAAGGAGCTCGGCCTGCACTTCGTGGGGTGCGGTGTCTCCGGCGGGGAGGAGGGCGCGCTGCTCGGCCCGAGCATCATGCCGGGCGGCTCGGCAGAGTCGTACCAGAAGCTCGGCCCGATCTTCGAGTCGATCGCCGCCGTCGTCGACGGCACCCCGTGCTGTGTGCACGTCGGCCCAGACGCCGCCGGGCATTTCGTCAAGATGGTGCACAACGGCATCGAGTACGCGGACATGCAGCTGATCGCCGAGGCCTACGACCTGCTCCGTCACGGGCTGTCTACCGGCGCCGCAGACATCGGCGAGATCTTCCGGACCTGGAACGACGGCGACCTGGAGTCCTTCCTCGTCGAGATCACCGCAGACGTGCTGAGCCATACCGACGCCGAGACCGGCAACGCGTTCGTGGATGTGGTGCTCGACCAGGCGGAGCAGAAGGGCACCGGACGCTGGACTGTGCAGAGCGCGCTCGACCTCGGCATCCCGATCACCGGCATCGCCGAGGCCACCTTCGCCCGGGCGCTGTCTGGTCACGCCGACCAGCGCGACGGCGCCCGCCGGACGTTCGGCGGGGCCGCGGCTCCGCTCGACATCCCGGACCGTGAGGCGTTCATCGAGGACGTGCAGTTGGCTCTCTATGCCTCCAAGGTGGTGGCCTACGCCCAGGGCTTCGACCATATCGAAGCCGGCAGCGCAGAATTCGGCTGGGAGATAGACCGAGGCGCCATGGCGACCATCTGGCGGGGCGGGTGCATCATCCGCGCGCGGTTCCTCGATCGGATAGTCGATGCCTACGCCAAGGATCCTGACCTGACGAGCCTGCTCGTCGATCCGTACTTCGGTGCCGAGGTGAGCAGGAGCGTCGACAGCTGGCGGCGCGTCGTGGCTCAGGCGGCAGCCGCAGGGATACCGACGCCGGCGTTCTCCTCGTCGCTGGCCTACTTCGACGGGCTGCGCCGCGACCGGCTGCCCGCGGCCCTCATCCAGGGATTGCGCGACAACTTCGGCGCCCACACCTATCGGCGGGTTGACAAGGACGGCAGCTTCCACACCGAATGGGCTGCCGGTCGAGCCGAACACCCGGCCTGAGGGTCGCCGGTCCCCTGCGCGGGCTACTCGCCCGTCGGCAGCTCGACATGGCCGCCGAATTCCTTGCGCATCGCCGAGAGAAGCTTGTCCGCGTACAGCGCCTCACCGCGGCTACTGAATCGCGCGAACAGCGCCGCGGAGAGCACCGGCACCGGCACGCCTTCGTCGATGGCGGCCTTCACGGTCCACCGGCCCTCGCCGGAGTCCGACACCCGCCCAGCCAGCCCGTCGAGTGTGGGGTTCGTGGCCAGCGCGTGCGCCGTGAGGTCGAGAAGCCAGGACGCGACCACCGAGCCTCGGCGCCAGACCTCGGTGACCTCCGCGATATCGAGGTCGTACTGGTAGTACTGCGGCTCCGAGATCGGTGCCACCTCGGCTGAGTGCTCCTGGCTCTGCTTGCCGGCATTGGCGTGGTGAAGAACGTTGAGCCCCTCGGCGTAGGCCGCCATCATTCCGTATTCGATCCCGTTGTGGACCATCTTCACGAAGTGCCCGGCGCCATTGGGGCCGCAATGCAGATAGCCCTGCTCCGCCTGCGACGGTTCGCCAGTCAGTCCCGGCGTGCGCTCGGCCGCCTCCATCCCGGGGGCAATGCTGGCGAAGATCGGGTCCAGATGCGTGACGACCGACTCCTCGCCACCGATCATCAGGCAATATCCGCGCTCCAGGCCGAAGACACCGCCGCTGGTGCCGACGTCGACGTAATGAATGCCCTTGGGCAGCAGCCTCGCGGCGCGGTCGATATCGTCGCGATAGGCGGAGTTTCCGCCATCGATGATGATGTCACCGGGCTCCATCAGCTCGGCGAGCTGATCCACGGTCTGACCGGTGATTCCCGCGGGGATCATGACCCAGGCGGCGCGCGGCTTGTCGAGCTTGGCGACGAACTCCGCTAGCGTGCGCGCGCCGACCGCGCCGTCCTTCTCGAGTGCGGCCACCGATTCTTCGCTGACGTCGAAGGCGACCGCGGTGTGCCCGTCGCGCATGATGCGACGCGTGATGTTCGCACCCATCCGCCCGAGGCCGATCATTCCGAGCTGCATCAGGACTCCTCGTGAGCGTTTGGTGTGACCGCAGGTGCTGTCGCACGATACCGGCGGATGAGGGCGTTCGTGGAACTGTCGTGGGACAGCTCTGGTTCCTCGGCCGCGGTGAGCTCGGCCGCGACCCTCTTGGCCAGGACCTTCCCGAGCTCGACTCCCCACTGGTCGAAGGAGTTCACGCTCCACACGGTGCCTTGCACGAAGACGCTGTGTTCGTAGAGCGCGACCAATGAACCGAGGGCAGCGGGCGTCAGCCGGTCCAGCAAGATCGTGTTGGATGGGCGGTTACCGTCGAACACCCGGTGCGGCACGAGCCAGTCCGGAGTTCCTTCGGCCGCCACCTGCTCGGCCGTCTTGCCGAAGGCCAGCGCCTCGGTCTGGGCAAAGACATTGGCGTTGAGGAGCGCATGGTGCTCACCGATCGGATTGAGTGACTGCAGGAAGCCGATGAAGTCGGCTGGTATCAGCTCGGTGCCCTGATGGATGAGCTGATAGAAGCTGTGCTGCCCGTTCGTCCCGGGTTCACCCCAGTACACCGGGCCGGTGTGGTAGTCGACCCGCGTGCCGTCGAGGGTCACATGCTTGCCGTTGGATTCCATCGTGAGCTGCTGCAGGTAGGCAGGGAACCGCTTGAGGTACTGGTCGTAGGGCAGCACGGCTTGGGTCTGGGTCCCGAAGAAGTCGACGTACCAGACGGTCAACAGACCCAGCAGCACCGGGATGTTGTGCGCGAACGGCGCAGTGCGAAAGTGCTCGTCCATGGCGTGGAAGCCGGCGAGCATCTGTTCGAATGCCGCCGGCCCGATCGCGATCATGGTTGACAGGCCGATCGCGGAATCCATCGAGTAGCGGCCGCCTACCCAGTCCCAGAAGCCGAACATGTTCATGACGTCGATGCCGAAGTCTTCCACCGCTTCAGCGTTGGTGGAGACGGCGACGAAGTGGCGCGCGATCGCCGCTCGGTCCCTGAAGACGGCCAACAGCCAATCCCGAGCCGTGCTCGCGTTGGTCATCGTCTCCACCGTCGTGAAGGTCTTGGACGACACGATGAACAGGGTCTCGGCGGGATCGAGGTCGCGGGTGGCCTCCACGAAATCGGTGCCGTCGACATTCGAGACGAAGCGGAACGTGAGTTTGCGGTCGGTGTAATGCCGCAGCGCCTCGTAAGCCATCACCGGCCCCAAGTCGGAGCCACCGATCCCGATGTTGACGATGTTTCGGATCGGGCGACCGGAGTGACCGAGCCAGTCCCCGCGCCGGATGGTCTCCGCAAAGTCACCCATTCTGGTGAGCACCTCGCCTACGGCCGACACGACGTCGATGCCGTCGACCGAGATGCGCTCGCCCTTGGGCGCGCGCAGTGCCACGTGCAACACGGCGCGGTCCTCGGTCACATTCAGCTTCTCGCCGTCGAACATGGCGTCGATGCGCCGCCGCAGTCCGGACTGTTCGGCGAGCTGGACCAGTAGCCCCATCGTCTCATCGGTCACGCGGTTCTTCGAGTAGTCGAGATAGATGCCGGCGGCCTCGACGGTCAGCCGTTGTCCACGGCCCGGATCGTCGGCGAACAACTCACGCAGGTGCGTCGCAGCCAGCTGCTCGTGGTGGCGGGTGAGCGCCGACCAAGCCGGTCGCGCGCGCAACGCTTCGATGGGGCTGTGCCCGGGGTTCGCCATAGGACCATCACTACCAGACACCTGCGCGGGCGCGCACTGGCGTCCGGGCTCAGACGCGCCAGATAGCCTGTCCTGCGTCCTGGCTAGCGCCGTGTGGGGAGTGTGTGTGAGCGAGCGACCTCGCCTGTCCGTGATAGGTACTGGATATCTGGGCGCAACCCATGCGATCTGCATGGTGGAACTCGGCTTCGACGTGATCGGGTTGGACGTCGACGAGACAAAGATTGCTCGGCTGCGCGCCGGCGAGGTCCCCTTCTACGAACCGGGACTGCCCGAACTTCTGCGCAAGCACATCGACGGCGGCCGACTGCGCTTCACGACCTCCTACGAGCAGGTCGCCGACTTCGCCGACGTGCACTTCATCTGCGTTGGTACCCCGCAGCGCAAGGACGGGCTCGCCGCGGACACCAGCCACGTCGAGGCATCGTTCGCGGCGCTGGCCGCCCACCTCACGCGCAAGGTGCTCGTCGTCGGCAAGTCCACCGTGCCCGCGGGCACCGCCGCGCGCATGGAGCGGCTACTGCTGGAGACCGCCCCGTGCAAGGACGTCGAGTTGGCCTGGAATCCGGAGTTCCTGCGCGAGGGATTCGCCGTCGAGGACACGTTGCGCCCTGACCGGATGGTGTTCGGTGTGCACACGGACTGGGCGCAGGCACAGCTTCGCGCCGCATTCGAGCCGGTCATCGCGACCGGCTGCCCGGTCGTGGTCACCGACTTCGCCACCGCCGAACTGGTCAAGGTCGCGGCCAACTCGTTCCTGGCGACGAAGATCTCGTTCATCAACGCGATGGCCGAGGTCTGTGAGGTGGCCGGCGGAGACGTCACCCAGTTGGCGGAGGCGATCGGCTACGACGATCGGATCGGGCGCCGGTTCCTCAACGCGGGGCTGGGGTTCGGTGGCGGCTGCCTGCCTAAGGACATCCGAGCCTTTATAGCCCGCGCGCGCGAACTCGGCGTCGATCAGGCGGTGTCCTTCCTCGGCGAGGTGGACCAGATCAACATCCGTCGGCGTGAACGAATGGTTGACATCGGCCTCGACATCGTCGACGGCTCCTACGAGGGCAAGCAAGTGGGTGTCCTGGGGGCCGCGTTCAAGCCGAATTCCGACGACGTCCGCGAGTCGCCGGCGCTGGACGTCGCGGCATCGATCGGGCGCCGCGGGGGACGGGTCGTGGTCTATGACCCGCAGGCGATGGGCAATGCCCGCGCGGCTCACCCGGAGCTGGTCTACGTCGACTCGTTGGCGGCGGCGGCGGCAGGCGCGGACGTGCTGTTGTTGCTCACCGAGTGGGACGAGTTCAAGGCCCTGCGTCCGGCCGATCTCGGCGAGCTCGTCAGCCAGCGCAACATCGTCGACGGCCGAAACGTCCTGGATCCTGTGGTGTGGCGGGCGGCCGGTTGGCATTTTCGTGCGCTGGGCCGGCCCTAGAGCGCTGCGTCAGGGCAGCGTCATGGCGCGCACGTTCGCGGCCAAATGCTCCTGAAACTCCTCCATCCTCTGGAGCAGCACCGGATCCGAGGACGCCAGGATCCGCACCGCCAGCAGGCCGGCATTGCGCGCGCCGGCGATCGACACGGTGGCCACCGGTACGCCCGCCGGCATCTGCACGATCGACATCAGCGAATCCATGCCGTCGAGGTACTTGAGCGGTACCGGCACGCCGATGACGGGCAGCGCAGACATCGCGGCGACCATTCCCGGCAGGTGAGCCGCCCCGCCGGCACCGGCGATGATCACCTTCAGGCCGCGACCAGCAGCCGCGCGCGCGTAGTCGACCATGTCCGCGGGGGTTCGATGAGCCGAAACCACACGCGCTTCGTGTACGACGCCGAACTCGGTCAGCGCCTGCGCGGCGGCGCTCATCACCGGCCAGTCCGAGTCACTGCCCATGATCACACCGACTAAGGCCTGCTCGGTCACGTCCGCTCTCCGTTCGCTAGGTAGTCGGCGGCAGCACGCGCCCGGGCACGCACGTCATCGAGCTCATCGCCGAGCGCGGTGACGTGACCGACCTTGCGGCCGGGCCGGAACTCCTTGCCGTAGAGATGGATTTTGACGTCGGGCCACCGTGCCATGCAATGGTGCACGCGCTCGTCGATCCCCTTCGGCACGACGTCATCGGGGCCGGCCAGCAGGTTCGCCATCACGACGACAGGCGCCGTCTGAGTGGTCGCGCCCAGCGGATAGTCGAGTACCGCGCGCAGGTGCTGCTCGAATTGCGAGGTGCGCGCTCCTTCGATCGTCCAGTGCGCTGAGTTGTGCGGGCGCATCGCAAGTTCGTTCACGATCAGTCGGCCGGTGTAGGGGGACCCGGGGTCTGCCCGGGTTGGCGCCACCTCGAACAGTTCGACGGCGAGGACACCGACGACACCAAGTTCGCGGGCCAGCGTGAGCGCGATCAGCTGCCCCTCCTCGGCCAGCTCCTGCGACAGTCGCGGCGCCGGCGCGATCACCTCCACGCAGATTCCGTCGGACTGCACGGTCTCCACGACGGGCCACACCGCGCCTTGGCCGAACGGCGAACGCGCTACGTCGGCGGCGAGTTCGCGGACGATCGCGACCTTCTCCTCGGCGAGCAGTGGCGTGCCCGAGGCGAGCAGGTCCGCTGCCTCGGCGAGCGACCCGACGACCCAGACGCCCTTGCCGTCGTATCCGCCGGTCACTGCCTTCAGGACCAATGGCCAGCCCACCTCGGTTCCGAAGTCCGCCAGCGCCCGCAGCGGTTCAGCCGCCGTTCGAAGGTCGCGCCAGCGGGGGGCAGGGATGCCGAGCTCGGCGAGCCGGTGCCGCATGGCGGCCTTGTCCTGGGCGAAGCGCAGCGCCGCGGCGCTCGGCTGCACGGTGACGCCGCTCTCCGCGAGGGCGAGGATATGCGCGTTCGGGACCTGCTCGTGGTCGAAGGTGACCACGTCACAGGTGGCGGCGAAGGCACGCAGATCGGGCAGCGAGCCGTAGTCGCCGACGAACACGCCGGCGCTCACCAGTGCCGCGCCGTCATCGGCCGAATCGGCGAGCACCCGTAGCGACTGGCCCAAAGCGATGGCCGCCTGGGCCGTCATCCGTGCCAGCTGCCCAGCGCCCACCATGCCCACCACGGGCAGTCCGGTGCGGGCGTCCACGGCTGCAGAGCCTAGTTGCCGTGGCCAGGCAGCGCCCACAAGGGCCCCGATATGACGCCGGCTCGGGCCCAACATCACAGCCGAATACGGGTTGGGTCTCATGGTCGACGGGTACTCTGACGGGCAATCATGACCGCCGTCTCTCGAATCGCGTCGCTGCGCGACCACGTACGAACTTCTCGCCGCATACTCATCAAGGAGGTTGCGGCCTTCGGCGTTATCGGCCTGCTCAGCCTCGTGATCGACCTCGGGCTGTTCAACCTGCTGTTGCACCACGGTGCGTTGAAGGCCAAGTGCGTGTCAACGATCGTCGCGACCGTGTTCGCCTACTTCGGCAACCGGTACCTGTCCTTCTCGCATCGGGCGCGCACCAGTATCGGGCGCGAGACATCGTTCTTCTTCGGGATCAACCTGATCGTTCTTGTCGTCTCGGAACTGGCCCTCGGGCTGTTCGCCTACCCGTTGCACCAGCGCAATGAC
>JALYIS010000065.1 GCA_030775705.1 Actinomycetota bacterium | reverse complement strand
CCCGTCGCTGAGCCACCCGTCGCTGAGCCACCCGTCAGTGAGCCACCCGTCGCTGAGCCACCCGTGACGCCCCGACCCCGCCCCGGCCCGCGCCCGCGCGCGGAACGGATCGAGGAGGTCGCGGCCGAGCTGGAAGCACCCGAGCTGGGGACCTACCTCGACGTGCCTGCTGTCGAGATCCCGCTCCTCGACATTCCGCCGATCGACATCCCGCTGGTTGACGTCCCGCGGCTTAGCGAAGTACCGGCCGCGGCTTCCACGAAGGACGGGTCGCGGCCACAGCTGGCCGCGCCGTCTGGATCTACATCTGAGGTTGAGCCGGGAGGCGCTCCCGTGAAGCGCCTTGTCCCGGTCGGCGTGGCGCTGCTGGTTGTGCTGCTAGTGCGCCGTCGCCGTCGCCGTCGCCGTCGCTGAGCGCGGCGGCCGTCGCGGCGAACCAGTCGACAATTGCCTCGCCCGCCCGCACGCCTGACTCCGCCAGCCGGGTAACCGATGCCGAGCTCCATCCGATTGCGGCCAGCTCCCCATGACTTGGGTGCACGCCCAGGTCCGCGAATTCGAGAAGGTCACTATCGAGGACCGCATCGCCCGCGGCGATAACGTGCGCTGATCCGCAGCGCGCTGCGATTTCGGCCACTGCTGCGGACTTGGTCAGCGCGGCGGGTACCCAGTAGAACTTGTGTCCCTGCAGCGACGTGCGCCAGCCCCGGTCGGCTGCCCACGCCTGCTGCTGCGCGAGCCATCCCTGCGGCACCAGATGCCCGATCACGCAGGCGTAGCAGAACGCATCCTCGACCACCCTGATCGCAGTCGTCCACTCCGATCGACAGGCGTTCCTGGCGTGCGCGAGCACGGCTTTGAGATCCAACCCGTGGCGCAGGTTCAGCGCGACCTGTCGAGCCCAGCCCGGATCCTGCAGTCCCTGCACCAGGATCGTCGCGCCATTGGCGACGACTGCGTAGCGCGACGTGGCGGGTAGTCGAAGCCGCCGGTACTGCTCCGCCGTGCGGGCCGTCGCGGGCACGAAGTCATAACGGCCGATGAGCCTCGACAGCCCCGAGGCCGCGGCTTGCGTCATGTACGACGACGTCACGCCGTCGAGCGTCTCGACGCCGCAAAGTTGCACCGACTCGTTGCCGATGTCGAGCCTGCGACGCGAATAGATGAGGGTCCCGTCCAGATCACTCGCGACGAGCACTGACCCGCCGGCGGTCACCCGGCGGCGCCAGCATCGCGGTGACCCGGGTGCGCCTTGATGATGCCGACGCAGCTGTACGCGAGCCGGTCGACCTCGACGACCGAGACACCGCGCTCCTGGGCGAGCAGCAGCACGTGGGCCAGGTCCGGCTCGCCCCGGCGGACGAGCACTCGCCACGGGATCCGGCGCAGCAGGACCCTGGTGGTCTCACCGACGCCGGGCTTGATCAAGTTGAGATCTGTGAGGCCATGTGCGGCTGCGATCGCCTCCACTGCACGCCAACCCTCCCAGGTGGGGCGACGGTCGCCGTCGCGAACCAGCCGCCACTGGCGCTCTACTTCCTCACCTGCGGCATCGAACTGATCGCTGACGGCATCCAGGAAGCGCGCGGACACGTCTGCGGGCTTGAGCGAGCGGTAGTACTTCGCACCGTGGAAGGAGCCCGGGGTCATCAGTCGCGCGTTGAGCACCGTGCGCGAGACAAGGCCGGACACGGTCGAGTTCAGGCATGCCGACGGGATGAGAAAGTCCTCGCGCGTACCGAAGGTGTCCACACACGAACCAGTGTCGGCCAGTACTGCCATCGAGGACGAGAAGGCAGCGCCTAGGCGGCGGTTGACCACCGTGACCGCGGCGCCGAGCTCGCGCGCGATTGCTCCCTTGCCGGTCCAGCCGTCAACGAATACCACCTGGCCGGACCGGTGGTTGTCAGCAAGGTAGGCCAGCGCAGCCTGATCGATCCCGCGCCCGCGCACGATGCTCACCGCGTAGTGCGGCAGCTCCACCTGATGGGCATAGCGTGCCCACCGGCGCATCAAGATCGCGATCGGCGTGCCCGCACGGGCGAGCGAGGCCAGCACCAGATGATGCCCGCGCTCGTCGATGAGCTGTTCGGTGACCACGCCCACAGCCACCGCGACCCGGTACGCCGAGCGCGCAAGCGCTTGATCGAACAGCTGTTGATATTCGGGCCCGGGCTGATATTCGATCGGCAGCGATTCCGCGTAGTGGGCTGCACCGCTCTGGATCTGTGACTCGCGTTCCTCGGCGGCCGCCTCGAGCTGGATACCGGACAGATCGGTCAACAGCCAGGCAACCTCACCAGGTGCGTACGTCCCGAATTCCGGCCCGCGCAGCGGCACGGCGCGAGCGCCCGCACAGTTGCCCAATCCGGCCGACGCCCGCGACGCAGTCACCGGTCCGCCGCCCCCGCCTCGGGGACCGTTGCAGCCGCCGGACGGTAGCTGGGCACGCACACCAGCACTACCCGCACCCCGATTTCGGACAGCGCATCGACCAGTCCGCCCGCCCCCACCAGCTCCGCCGTATCGCCGGTGTCGTCCACAACCACGACGGCGTCACTGAACGCCGCGCCGTTGAGACCGGGTGCCACGTTGTAGGCAAAGCGCCGACCCTCACCATCTGCGGGTCTGTCGTGAGCCACGAAGGCCAGCCGAGTTCGGACCGGGTATCCCGCCTCGTCGATGTCAAGGACCGGTGATCGCGTCGTCGAGGAGAACAATACCGTGCGCCCACCCGCATCCGACTTGCTGATTTCGGCGAGCCTGCGGGCGAGCAGCAACGGGAAGTACATCAGCTCCTCGGTCGCCAGCACGAGTACTCGCTCGCCCAGACCGAGGTTGGCCAAATCCCGCGCACACTCCTGGGCGGCCCGGCCGGCGGCCAGACGCTGTGCATGAACGACGCCGTGCCGACCACCATCAGGCACGCCCGAAGGCCAGCGGACCGGACACCGCCGCATGCCGGCGTCGCGGGCCAGGTAGCGAGCCGAGGACCGCTCGGCTTCTCTCGCTTCGATCAGCTTTCTGGCACGCGGGGTCGCGTCGGGGGGAATGTGCACCGACGCAGTGGCGAGCGCAACGATCTCGAGTTCGATGCCGCGCTCGGCGGCGAAACCAGCCATTCGGGCACGATCAGCAGCCGAGCGGACGTCGACGAGGCAGGCGATGAGGTAGCGCCGGCGAGCAGACAGCCCGTGCAGCACATTGATGGTGTTGAGCGCCGTCTGGCCCGTGGACAGTTCGTCGTCGGCAAGGATCAGTGGCCCCGGTCCGGCGAGGATCTCCGGATCCTCGGGCAGAAGGAGGTGTCGAGCGGCGTGGCTGTGCTCCTCGAAGAACTCCGCCAGCGCGTGGACACCGGCCACCGGACGTCTGGTGGTATGGATGTAGTCGGCTTCGAGGACGTCTGCGACGCTCGCCCCGAGAGCGGTCGCCGTCTCGGCGTAGCCGAGCACGACCGGCGACCCATGACTCGTCGTGCGGGTGCCCAGCGCGCGGCCGACGAGGTCACCCAAGTGCAGGCCGGCGCCGTAGACCACCTCCGGGTGGGTGGGGATGTGCTTGCCGAGCACGCTCGACACCAGCAGATGGAGCCGTCGCGCGTTCAGCCGCAGCGCCACTGAGACCAGTTCGCCCGCTTGCAAAACCGAAGACGACTCATCGGCGATCGTGATGCCCGTTGCCGCGGTTGCCCAGCCAGCCTCCATCACGACAGGCTCGCGCCCAGCACGTCGACGAAGGACACACCCTCGCGACTGACCCCGAACAGCTGTGCTCGCAGCATGGTGCGCTGAGCCCACGAAGTGTGCGGCTTGGCCTCGTTCATCTTGTTGCGGAAGGGCGACGCGGCCGCGCCACCGGCCCGACCGGCCGCGATGATGTCGGCGGCGTCGGCGTACTCCTCGTTGCTGACGACCGACAGTGCGTGTACCACGGCGACATGACTCGGATGGATCACCGTCTTGCCCGTCAGCCCGTTCGCACGGTCGAGGGCTATCTCGCGGATCAGTCCATCCACATCGGCCTCGATCAGCTGCGAGCGCAGCCCGCGACCGGCATGCTCGAGGAAGGGCGACTCGCGCAGCTGAGGCTTGAAGATGCGTTCGGTGCTCGAGAAGTACTCCCACACGGGTCCCGTAACGACGAATCCGCGCTCACCGCGCCCGAACACGTTCACCACGTCGGCGATCACATCGGCGACCATTCGGACGTCGTAGATCGTCAGATCTCTCGATCGTCGGATGCCGTAAGCGGCGGAGAGGTCAGTCGCTCCCACCCGCACGGCAAGGATGTGCTCCCGATACTTGTCCACCAGGGCACGGGCCGCACACAGCGCCGCGATTCTCGACTCCACGTACATCATCTCGTGCGATTCCAGTACCGGCATCGCCATCAGCGGGCGGGAACGCCCCTCACTGGCGACCACGATCGCGTCAAGAAATTCCGGGCCGGATTCGTCGGTGAACTTCGGCAAGACGAAACCGCTGAGAACCTCGCCGGCCCTGCCGAGTTCGGAGACGATCATCGAAATCTGAGCAGCCGTGCGAACTCGCACGAAAAGCAGGGGCAGTCGCGACTCGCTCTGCGCGCACCGACCCAGCTGGACCACGAGGTTCCGCTCGGCGGCAGCGACCTGGGCATCGGCGACCGAGTCTTCCAGACAGGCGACCATGCTGGTGACCCCTTGTGCGGCTCGGCGGGCGGCGTCAGCGGCAAAGGTGGTGCGCGTGGCCGGACTGTAGAGCGTGGCTCCGAGCGCAACGGCCAGGATGCCCGGGTCCGAGCCGGCGTCGAACCGTCCCGGCTCGTGCAGAAACAGTCGCTGACGCTCGGAATCGGACAGAAAATCAAAATGACGCATGGCGGTCCCTCCGAGGAGTCCGGTCACCGTAGCCGATCACGGCGAACGACGGGCGACACGCCGGTTAATCCACGGGGGTGCGATCGTCGAGCCAAGAAATCCGATCGAAGCCATAGGTGCGGCAGGCCTCGCGGATGGCACCGGCGATCGGCTCCATCTCTGCCCGCAGAACGAATTCGCCGGCAACGTTGTAGACGGACATCAAGACGGCGACCTCGGCATTGCCGAGTTCCTCCAGGGGTAGCTCAATGTGAGCCCCGCCAAAGGTGGTGACGATGAGAGTGCCGCCCCAGGTCAGTGGCCGGCGGCCCTCAGAGAAAGCGTAGATCACGAGCCGAGCCACGTCCTGACACTGGCGCAGGTCGAGCGCCACTCGATCGAAGCGTTCGTGTGAGGCGACGACGACCGGCCGACGTGATTGGGCTGGCCCGAAACGCTCACCCCCGGCGAGCTGGACCGTCGAGGTCGGACCAGAGCGCAGTTCGTAGGCACAGCCCAGCCGGACGTCGCCGACCTGGGCGGAGCACGCGGCCTCGAAGAGGAGTACCCCGATGCCGCTTTGCACGCGGTTGAGCGTCACTGTCGGGCGGCGGATGCTCAGCACCGTCTGGCCGGAGCCGGTAATCCGATCGTCGGCCCTGATGATCGCCTCGGAGGGCACCGGCGCGGGTAGGGCCGGCGAGGTGTCAGTAGGCGTCGACAGGTCGAGTGAGGCCGCGCTCGTCGGCGCGGGCGGTGGCACGAGCGTCGGTGTCAACGCGACGGTCGGTGCGGTGGCCACAGCGGGTGCCGCCGGCGCCGAGAGATCCAGGTCATCGATGGCAGGCGTGCCTGACTGGCCGCGGCCCACTCTCGCGGCGGGAACCGAAGGAGCCGGCGCGGGTACGGAAGGAGCTTGCGCGGGTACCGAAGGAGCTGGCGCGGCAGGTACCGGAGCTGGGCGGTGAGTAGAACGGCCGGCGACGAAGTCGGCCACAGCCGGCAGGGGGGCCGGTCGCACCCGGCGGCGAAGAAACCCGAGGTCAGTCCTGGGTTGCGCGCGCGCCGGGTCGAAGACGATCACAGCGCGAGACCGTAGTCCGCGGCGATCGCGGCGATGCCCCTCGCATATCCCTGGCCGAGAACCTTGAACTTCCATTCGCCGTTGTAGCGATACACCTCGCCCAGCGTCAGGGCGGTCTCGCCACTCAGCGTGCTCGCCAGATCCTCCGAGCGCACGAGTTCGGCGTTGTCGCGCAGATTCAGCACCCGCACGGAGCACGACCGCAGCTGCCCGAGCGTGCGGTGCTGGGCCGGCCCGTCGTTGATATAGAGCAGGACAACGATCCGCGCGACCTCGGCGGGCACTGCCGCAAGGTCGATCTCGATCTGCTCCTTGTCGTTCCCGAGAGCCTCGCCGAGCTTCTGCACCGAAAGCTCCGGTGAGCTGAGTTGGTTGAAGAATACGAAGTGATCGTCGGAAAGCGCCTTGCTCTCGCTGTCACACAGGATCGTCGCCATCACCAGGTTGTCGGCCAGCGCGCTCTCAGATCCAGCGTTCCAGTTCACGCCGACGACCAACCCGCTCAGGCCCGGGATCTCGCGCGTCAGCGACACGTTGGCCCCGCGCTTCATCGTCGCCATCAGATGTCGAGATCCGACCGGGTGAACTTCGTTTGTAGGAAGTTGCCCTGGGTGGCCAGCGCATCGGCGTCGCGTGCCCGGGCCGCTGTGCGAACCTCCGCGGCACCCGACCACATGGCCGTGAGTTGGTCCAGCAGCAGTTGCTTCGGCGTCCGACCGTCGCCCCTAGGGGTGTCGAGAACATCGGGGCTGAGTGCGAGGTACGCGCGCAGCGTCGTGGGCAGGTAGTCGCCGACGATGCCGCGGATCGACACGATCGCATAGACGTCCAGGACGCCGTCGACGTTGGTGTCGATGACATCGCGCACCGCGTCGGTCACCCGTCGCGCCGCGACTACCGACTCCGCCGGCAGGCGCCCGGCATTCTGATTGATGAAGCCGATCAACGCATGCAGATTCTGCAGCAGGGTGGTCGGGCTGTCGGTTGCCGCTTCGTCCTCGGTGGTCGCGGCCGTGCCGGCAGCGCCTTCATGCAGCCGGCGCAACCACGTCATGACTCCAGTATCTCAATCGCCGGACTCACAAGTTCTCGGTGACCTACGGCAGCGCCGGATCGCCGCCGTCCCCCCGGCGGGTGCGCTCGAGATAGGGCTTGGCACGGTCGATCTGGCCCTCGAGTGCCGTGACGGTCTGCGCCATGCTGTCGACGGCCTGGGCACGGAACGTGTCGATGGCATCCATTGTCTGGAAGACGTTGTCGAACGCCACCTGCAACTTCTGGATGTCGATCGTGCTGCTGGCGGCCTGCTGATTGATTTCCGCCCCTTGGATCCGGAGTTGATTCGAGGTCGACTCGATCAGCGCGGAGGTTGTTGTGTTGAGCGCGTTGATCTGGTCAAGGACGAGCTTCTGCCGCGACAGCGCCTGCGAGACGATGATGGCGGTGCGCAGCGCAGCGATCGTTGTGGTCTGCGCGCGGTCCACCCCCTTGATGAGTTCGAGATTGTTCTTGCGAATCAGGTCCAGCGCCATGTAGCCCTGCACGGAGACGGCCATCTGGGTGAGGATGTCCTGGTGTCGTTGCCGGATCGCGAACAGGGCGTCCGAACGCATCGCGGTGGCTTCATCCGACTGAGCGGCGGCCTCCAAAGCGGCGACCTTCTGTTCGACGGCCGAGTCCAGGGCGGCAGCGAGCTGGTTGTACTCGCTGAGCTTGCCCATCGTCGCCCACATGTTGGCCTTCTCGGTCTCGATGGCCGCATTGTCCTTGCGCAGCTCGTCCTGACCTGATTCCAGCGCCTTGATGATCGCGTTCAGGTGCGTCTGTGCTGTCTCGTACTTGGCAAAGTAGTGCTGGATCTTGTCCGCTCCGGGGAGGAACTTGAGCACCTTCTTGATGCCAGTGAGGTCTGCGCGCCCGGGGTCGAGCTCGGTCACCGTCGAGCGCAGATCGACAAGCGTGTTGGCCACCCGGGTCTGGGCGTCGCCGCCGGCGCCCCCCTTGGAGTTGCGGACCGCTGCCGCGGGGCGGTCAAGCAGCCGATTGGAGACGCTGGCCGACGCCCTCATGTCCTTATCGCCCATCGACGTGATGGAGTCGACCTTCTGGGTGAATGCCGGTGAGCGCGGGTCGAGCGTGGCCAGGTCGGCGGCGAAAGCCTCCGCCTTCGCCCTGAGCTCAGCCTGCTTGGCCTCGTCCAGCGGGATGGCGCCGGCAGCCTGCTCCGGCTCGATGACGGCGACCGGCGCCGGCGGGGCGAGGACGAGACCGGTGCCGGTGGCGGACGCCGCGGGAGCTGTCACCACTGGGGCGGCTGCGGTCGGATCGAGGTTCAGGTCAGACATCGGGTGGACTCCTTGGTCGGGACTGACGCGGCGACGCGGTGGGGGCTGCCGTGGTCTAGAGGAACGCTGCAATCGCAGGGAGTAGGTCGTGGAACGTGCGGCCGGACGACGGATTGCCGATCGCGGTCATGGACCAGCCTGCGCCATCTCGGCCGAGCTTCGCCATGATCTGGGCCGTGTGGCTGCCCGATCCGCTGAGGTCGTACCGGGCGATCTCGGACTCGTCGGACTCGTCGATGAGCCGGCAGAAGGCGTTCTCGATCTGCGAGAAGTCCTGCCCGGTGAACGAGTTGACAGTGAACACCAGCGTTGCAACGGCGGTGGGGACGTGTGCAAGGTCGACCCGGATCGATTCGTCGTCGCCGTCGCCGGCGCCCGTGCGGTTGTCACCGGTGTGCTGGACCGAACCGTCGACGCTGTTCAGTTGCTGAAACCAGACCTGGTCGACCAAGGTGCCGCCGGCGTCGAACAGCAACGCCGACGCGTCGAGGTCGATCGACTGGGCCCGGCTGCCGAACAGGCCGCGCTTGCGCATGGCGTCCCAGCCCAGCCCCATCCGCACTCGGCTCAACGAGGCGCCGCGGGACTTCGTCAGCGACACCCGCTGTCCCTTGCTCAAGCTGACGCTCATTCCACGTCCCTCCTATTTGCGGCCTGCGGTCCAGTTCATTCCCCAGCCGTAGGCCTCGTCCAGAACCCGCTGCGCGCCGTTGAGGTAGTTCACCTCACGGCGTACCGAGAGATCGCCACCGCTATTTTCCAGCAGGGCTACACCGCAGATCCGCGCGCCGTCGCGGGGATCGTCGAGCAGCACCTCGATCCGCGGCCCGGACGCGGGGAACAGCGTCACCACGCCGGCGGCCGCTGCCCAGTTCGCGGCGCCCTCATAGATCAGCGCGAAAACCATGATGCGTTTGATCTTGTCCAGGTGCGCGAGATTCACGAACAGGTTCTCGCCCTCGGCATTTGAGCCCGAACGGTCGTCGCCGTCGAGCCAGATCACATTCTCCGACACCCCCCGCGGCCGCGCAGTGAAGGCGTTGCCCAGCGCCTGGACGACACCTTTGGTGCCGTCGGAGAACTCGTAGAGGCAGCCGAGGTCCAGGTCGAGCGCGGCCTCGCGACGCTTGAAGAACCCGCCTCCGGCTTGCGGTGGATGGGCGTTCCAGTTGAGGTTGACGCGCATCGTGCCCGACGCCGAGCCATGCTTGGTGAGCGACACCGTCGGTGCAGCCTTGGTCAGGCTGACCTTCGACGCTTGCGGTACCGGGGTGGCAGCGGGTGGCTGAGCCGGGGACGGGGCAGCGGATGAGGCGGGGCGTTTCGTGTAGTCGATGGGCATGATCAACCTGCCTCGCTCGGGGTCAGCGCGCGGTTGCGCACGATGGAGGAGAGGAACGCAGCGCCGATGAAGCCGACCCCGATGAGGCCGGTGACGACCTCGGGAACGTTATAGCGGATGGTGAACAGCAGGACGACCGCCAGCGCGCCGATAGCCCACAACGCGCCGTGTTCGAGGTAGACGTATTCGCCCAGGGCGCCCTTCTTCACCAGGTACACCGTCAGCGACCGGATGAACATTGCACCCACGCCAAGCCCGATCGCGATGAGGATCGGGTCCGAGGTGATGGCGAACGCCCCGACGACACCGTCGAAACTGAACGAGGCGTCGAGGACCTCCAGGTAGAGGAACAGGAAGAACGCAGCCTTACCGACCACCACGGTGGTGCGAGCTCGGCCGCCGGAGGTCGGCGCGTCCTCGACCTGTTCGTCGGTGTCGAAGAACTCACCCAGGCTGTTGACCACTACGTAGGTGGACAGACCGAGGACACCTGACACGAGCACCGTCGAGATCTTGTGCACAGGGGCCAGCGTGTATGCCGCGATCGCCAGCGCGCAAAGGCTGATGACGACGGACAACTGGTCGAGCTTGCCGATCCGGGCCAGGGGCCGTTCCAGCCAGGACAGCCAGGTGATCTCGCGCTCCTCGAGAATGAAGTCGAGGAACAGCATCAGCAGGAACATCCCACCAAAGGCCGCGATCGCGGGGTGGGCCTGGTGGAGGAGGTATCCGTAGGTGCCGTGCTTGTGCGGGTCACCCTTGTCCAGGGCCAACCGGACGGCCTGCACCGGAGTCAGCTTGGCGGTGATCCCGACGATCAGCAGCGGGAAGACGAGCCTCATCCCGAACACCGCGATTGCCACGCCGACGGTGAGGAAGATCTTCTGCCAGAACGCGTTCATGCGCACAAGGACAGTCGCGTTGACGACAGCGTTGTCGAAGGAGAGCGAGATCTCGAGAATGGCGAGGATGGCCACCAGCGCGAGGCCGGTCCCGCCGCCGTAGATCAGCCCGAGCGCCAGCCCGACGGCGGCCACCGCGAACGAGGCGCCGAAGGTCCTCAGCAGCATCTAGGTCCTCTCCTGCATGGCCGAGTGAGGTGGCGCGGTCACCCGACGTTGACGCCGTAGTCACGCGCGATTCCGGCCAGGCCGGTGCTGTAGCCCTGGCCGACCGCGCGAAACTTCCATTCGTCGCCGCTGCGGTACACCTCGCCGAAGATCATCGCCGTCTCGTTGGAGGCATCTTCGGACAGGTCATAGCGGGCGATCTCCTGGCTGTCAGCCTGATTGACGACGCGGATGTAGGCGTTGCGCACCTGCCCGAACGACTGCCCTCGCGCCTCCGCGTCATAGATCGAGACCGCGACGACGACCTTGTCCGCCTCGGCGGGCACGGCGGCGAGGTTGACCTTGATCTCCTCGTCATCACCGTCGCCCTCGCCGGTGAGGTTGTCGCCCATGTGCTCGACCGATCCATCGGGGCTGTGCAGGTTGTTGAAGAAGATGAAGTGCTGGTCGGAGATTATCTTCCCGGCCGCGCCGACCATGAGTGCGCTGGCGTCGAGGTCGAAGTCGGCGCCTGAGGTCGTGCGGGCGTCCCAGCCCAGCCCGACGAGCACCGCTGTCAGGCCAGGAGCCTGCTTCGTCAGCGAGACGTTGCCGCCCTTGCTGAGACTCACGCTCATGCCAATTCCTCCTGAAAGTCGACGGTGGGGCACATCGACGGCAGGCCGCCGATGCGAACTCCGACTCTAGACCGAGACACCGAAGTCACGAGCAATCCCGGACAGACCCGAGCTGTAGCCCTGGCCGACGGCGCGGAACTTCCATTCGTCGCCGCTGCGGTAAAGCTCGCCGAAAACCATCGCCGTCTCGGTGGACGCATCCTCGGAAAGGTCGTAGCGGGCCAATTCCGAGTTGTCAGCCTGATTCAGGATGCGGATGAACGCGTTTCGGACCTGGCCGAACGACTGGCCCGTCTTCTCGGCGTCATAGATCGACACCGGGAACACGACCTTGTCGACGCCGGCGGCGAGGGTGGAGAGGCTGACCTTGATCTGCTCGTCATCGCCCTCGCCCTCACCGGTCAGATTGTCCCCGGTGTGCTGGATCGCCCCATCGGGGCTGTTGAGGTTGTTGAAGAAGACGAAGTAGCCATCGGCGACGATCTTGCCGTCCGGCCCGCACGCGATCGCGCTCGCGTCCAGGTCGAAGCCCTGACCGTCGGTGGTCCGTGCGTCCCATCCAAGACCCACCACGACGGCGCTCAAGCCTGGTGCGGCCTTGGTCAATGAAACGTTTCCGCCCTTTACGAGGCTGACTGTCACTGCGATTCCCCCTGTTGGCACTATTGGCACTATTGGCACTATTGGCACTATTGGCACTGCTGGCACTGCTGGCACTGTCGACATTGTGGCTTGGTGTCCGGTGGCTGCCGGACTTCTGGACTCAACGCGCGAACATGGTCCAGGAGTTCCGCACCGGACGGGCACAGCGATCGAGCCCAGCAATCCGGCCACGCGCGGTCCACTCAACTTGTAATGTCCTTCTTGTCGAACTTGAGCCACGCCGGCCCGAAGAAGACCGCTGAGTACACCAAGGCCGACCCGGTGCCGCGGATCATGTCATCCCACACGATCCGGGTTCCGAGCGTGTCGAGCCAGGAGAATTGGAAGTGCGTGGGCAGCAGCCGCCGGTAGGGATCGAGCGCGGCGATCTGATCCAGGATGTTCGACACGACGACGAGCATCGTCGCGCCACCCACCGCGCCGAGCGGGTTGTCGACCGACACGCTCAGCAGGAACGCGAGTGAGACGACCACGAGTGCCTGACCGCAGGCGTAGGCGACGATGACGAGCAGACGCCATACTGTCTCGCGGAAATCGAACGTGGCGCCCAACGGCGAGCGCGCCGGGGCGTTGCCGAAGAACGCCTCCCCTACCGCCATTCCCCACGCAGGCAGAAGCAGGTTGGCACCGAAGCTGAGCGCCACGGCGACGGTGAGCTTCTGCCGCAACAGGCGGGCGCGGGGTACCGGCATGGCCAACAGGTAACGCAGCGACCCCCAGGTTGCCTCGCTGGCCACGGTGTCACCGCAGAACAGCGCGGCAATGACCACGAGAAGGAAGCCCACCGAGGCAAACTCGGTGAACAGCGCGAAGTTCGCGCCGCCGTGGGAGGCCAGGTCCACCAGCGCCGCGCCCCCCGTGCTCGCCGGGCTGCCGCCCACCTTGAACGCGATCGCGATGATGACGGGCAGCACCAGCAGGATCAGGAATGCGAACTGGGTTCTGCGGCGGCGCAGCTGTCGCACGAACTCGATCCGGAGCGGCATGGTGCGGCGCGGGTCATAGCTCGGCGCCGCTGCGACCGGTAGCGCGGCGAGCCGCTCGTGGACCCCTCGGCGGGTGGGCGCGTCAGTCACCGACATCTCCTCCGATCAGGTCGAGGAACACGTCTTCCAGGGCTCGCCTCGCCGGCACCGTTCGCACGCCGATCCCGGCGGCGGTAAGCACAGCCGTGGCCCGTTCGGGATCGGTGACCGCTAGTTGTAGGGCCCCCGCCCCCGCAACGTCCTCGACGGACCCGGCAGCGACGACCTGACCGCGGTGCATGACGACGACATGGGTGCAGGTCTGCTCCACCTCGGCAAGTAGATGGCTCGAGACCACGACTGTGCGCCCAGTCGCGGCATAACTGCGCAGCACTTCGCGCATCTCTGCGATCTGGGGCGGGTCGAGCCCGTTGGTGGGCTCGTCGAGCACAAGGACTTCGGGCAGCCCAAGCATGGCTTGCGCGATGCCCAGGCGCTGTTTCATGCCATGGCTGTAGGTCTTGACCCGGCGATCGACGGAGGCTCCGAGGCCAGCGATCTGGAGCGCGGTCTCGAAGTCGGCCTCGGCGGCGCGGCGACCGGTCGCCGCCCAGTAGAGCCGTAGGT
>JALYIS010000064.1 GCA_030775705.1 Actinomycetota bacterium | reverse complement strand
GGCGCAGCCCGGCCTACCGTGCCCAATCCGTGCGCGCTGATCACCACTGCAGACGCGGCCGCAGCGATCGGCGCACAGCCCAGCGGCCAACCGATGAGCGTGGCACAACCATTCGGGATCATGCTGTGCACCTACACCGCCCCCGGACAAGGATCACTCGGCATAGCAGTCGGGCCAGCCGACACGCTACGCAACGGCGCCTCCGTCACTCCGAGCCCGGTAGCCGGCCTCGGAGACGAAGCGATCTGGAGCCCACCAGCGACCCTGTTCGTCCGACACGCCAGCACCGGCATCGAACTCGACCTCTCCCGCTACGCAGGCGACGACGCCACCACCAAACAAGCCGCGATCGCTCTCGCCCGCGCGGCCCTCACCCGCGTGTGACCACGCGCTTGATCCGACCGGCGGCGTGTTCGCGATGGGCGGACTGCGAAACACGCTGCGTCAGCTCGTCGTCGACACCCAACCCGTCGTGACCGGCCTGCACCCCGTCGGTGATTCAACCTGCACAACCAACCCCACCCACGGTCCCGGCATCGCCATCGCGTTAGGGCAGGCTCATGCTATCACTGCAGCGCTGCTCACCAGCTGAACGCAGCTGCTAACAGTCGACGAAAGCACCGCCATCCGCAGGCGGCCAGATGTCGCAAAGACCGAAACCAAGATTAGACTGCAGTATCGTAAGCGGTATGGTCGCCACCCATCAGCCCGTCGCCACGGGCCGTGTCGCGCAAAAGAACCGCACCCGGCAACGACTCCTGAGCGCAGCGACCCACCTGGCTCGCACCAACCGCGCCGTGACCCTCGAAGACGCCGCCGCCGCCGCCGGAATGTCACGAGCAACCGCCTTCCGGTACTTCACGACCGACTCACTGCAACTCGAACTCGCCCTCACGATGGCCCTAGACAGCGTCGACGGACCGGTCGCCGAAGTCGAGCGCCTATGCCGGGAGATCACCGATCACGCCGACCGTGTCGAGGCCGTCGTCCGTTGCATGGCCCGCTGGTCGTGGCACACCCAACCCGCCCTCCGAATCCTGCTCCGCCACTCCCTCGAAGCCAACTACCACCGCCCCGGACACCGCCAACACTGGATCGACCTCGCCCTACAACCCGCGCTCAACGACCTCGGACCCACTCAAACCATCCAACTGTCCCGAGCGCTCACCCTGCTCTTCGGAGTTGACCCGCTTCTCTTCCTCACCGATCTCCTCCACCTCGACCTCGACGACACCCTCGACACTCTCGGCTTCGCCGCCCGCGCCATGGTGAGCGCAGCACTCAACACTGGCGCTGCCCACGTACAGGCGAGTTGAGATTTGCTGGTGCGGTCAGGCCAGTTTGTTGCGCTGGATGTGTTCCGCGATCTGCTTGATCCGCTGGAGCCTGGCGTCCCAGGTCGCGCCGACCGCGGACAGCTGGCGCGATGGCACCGGGCGAGCTGGGCTTTGTCCATCTCGTAGCGATGCGCGCGCCGCGTCGGCGCCATGAGCGCGATCCAGCACGCCGAGGTGCTTGCCTGCCGGGTGACGGACAGCCGCTGACTGCGCGCGGGTCAGTGTTGAGTCGCTTGCGGGCTGCGGGGTGCGAGAGGGAGGGTGACGATCATTCGGGTGCCACCGGCGGAGCTGCCGCCGATGGCGATGTGGCCGCTGTGGGCGAAAGCTATTTCGCGGGCGATGGCGAGGCCGAGGCCGGCTGTTCCGGTGCTGCGTTCGCGGCTGTGGTCCAGACGGACGAAGCGGTCGAAGACTCGCTCACGGTCAGCAGTTGGGATGCCGGGACCGTCGTCGTCGATCTCGATGCGGACTTCGTCTGCGGTGGTCGTGGCCGCGATGAGGACGCGGGTGTGCGCGTGGCGAAGTGCGTTGTCGACGATGTTGGCGAAGAGGCGCTGCAGGTGCTCTGGGTTGCCGACTGTCGCTGTTCCGCGCGCCGCGTCGATGTCGATGTCGATGTCGATGCCAGGGGACGGGGTTGCGGCGACAACGTCACTGAGAAGTGCGCCGAGGTCGACCGGACGTTGTTGGACGGCCAGCTCCTGTTCGTCTCCCTTGGCGAGTAGCAGCAGTTGCTGGATTAGGTCCTCTAACCGCCCGGCCTGCTGAGCGGCGCGTTCGGCAATTACCGGCCAGGGTGCGATCTCCGGGTGAGCCAGGCCGACCTCGAGGGTGGTGCGGATCGCGGCGAGCGGACTGCGAAGTTCGTGGGAGGCATCGGCGACGAAGCGGCGCTGTTGGGTCGCCGCCTCCTCGAGGCGAGCGAGCATGTCGTTCATGGTGCGGGCGAGGTGGCCGATCTCGTCTGCGGTCCCCGGTTCGGGGACGCGTCGACACAGATCGGCGGAGGTGATGTCGGTGACGGCGTGGCGGATCCGCTCCACCGGCCGGAGCGCTCGGCCGACGACGAGCCATACCGCTGCGGCGGCGAGGACCAGGATGATCGGCAAGCCAAGCAACAGGTGGCGGCCGAACTCGGAGTTGACCTGGCGCAGCAGACCGGTCGACGTTCCGGTGATGACGGTGACGGCGCGCCCGTCGACAGTGGTCCGTACCGCTACGACACGAACGTCGGTGGGGATCACGCCATCCGCGGCCTACTGCCGCACGGGTGCGGTTGAATCGGCGGGCAGGGCGTAGACAGCTGGCAATCCGGTCAGGGTCCGAGTCGCGGCGAGCACTGTGCCGTCGGAGGCCAGGACCTGGGCCTCGGCGTTGGGGTCCAAGCTGGATGCGGGTAGCGGTTGCGGCCATCCCCCCGTCGGCGCGGATTGCGCGATCTGGGTAGCGTAGGTGCGCAGCTGCCCGTCGAGGGTCCGGCGGACCGACTGCATCTGCACTAGGTACATGAACAGCAAGCCCACGACGACCGCGGCAGTGATCGCCAGCCTGGCCACTACGGTGACGCGGGTACGTAAGGTGCGCAGCCGAAGCCGCAGGCGGGGGTGGGGGTCGCGAAGCTTTCGGGCTCGCGGCGCACTCACTCGGTGTCGTCCTGGATCAGGTATCCCTCGCCGCGCAGGGTGAGGATGACCGGCATCCCGACCCTTGGGTCGATCTTGCGGCGCAGTCGGTGCACATGTACCTCGACCACGGCCGGGCCGCCATCGAAGGCAGGGTCCCAGCAGTAACCGGTGATCACGTCAGGTGCAGCTGTCGAGGGACCGGCCGGACGAGTTCTCACACGACGCCCGCTAGCTGGTTCTGACCTCTAACTCGTGAGTGCGTCTCCATTTCTACCTGAGCCGACCTCGGTTTGACGGCGCGGTCTAGGGACTTTCGTCGGGCAGCGCGGGGGGCGGGTGTGCCGGCGGTGAGTTTGCGTCGTCCGAATCGGCGACGAGCGGGGTCCACCAGGACGGCGGTGGCGTCGGTTCTGGTCGTGGACGAGGTTCGGGTGGTGGCGATGCCGGCGCCGGCGGTTGGGTTGACGGTCGGCGCTTCATGCACGACAGGGTCGGCGGCGTGCGGGGTCGGCGCATCGGGGTGCTCACCCCGAGAATTTGTCAGCCTGCCGCGAGCACCGCAGTCAGCTCACCCTTTCCAGCGATGCCCAGCTTTCGATAAGCCGCCGCAAGATGCGTCTCGATCGTCTTCGGAGTGACGAAGAGCGCCTGCGCGATCTCCCGGTTGGTGAGGCCCTGAGCGGCCAACGCGGCGACGCGCGATTCACTCGGCGTCAGTGCCCGCACGCCGGTGGCGGCGCTTCGCCGCGGCCGTGCGCCGCTCGCCAACAGCTCGGCGCGGGCTTCGGCTGCTATCGGTCGAGCCCCGATTCGCGAGGCGGTGTCCGCGGCGGCACGCAGCAGTTCTCGGGCACGTTCGCGCTTTCCTGCACGGCGTAGAACCTTTCCGAGCGTGAGGTTGGCCAGGGCCGCGTCAGTCTGAAACCTCGACGAATCGAGCAGTGCCACTGCATGGGTTAGCTCGCCGATGCCGTCAGCGCCCAGCGCAGTGCCTAGCCCGAGCAGGGCACGCCCGCGCTGCTCGCGCACCCCAGTCGCTTCCGCGAGTGCCACCTCTTGCCCCGCGATCTCGAGAGCTTCAGCACCACGCCCCAGCTGAACCAGTGGCTCGACCGCCGTGGAGCGCCACGGGAAATGGCCAGGATTGCGGCGCTGCAGCCGATGACAGATCGCGCCGTAGGTGAGCAGATCGGCGACCCCGCCACCGAGATCACCCTCCGCGATACGCAACCGTCCGCGCGCGAACCAGAGCGCGTCGCCAACACCGCCCAGCGGGATCTCGTCGCCGAAGCCGGAGTCGGCCAGCATTTTTCTTGCCGTCCTCGCGTCGCCCCCCTCCACCAGTGCGAGGACGTAGGCAGCGGCTGCCTGTGGTGCGAAGACCTGGGTCGCGGGGATCAGCTCGACGGCGAATCGGGCGTCGTCACGTCCGTCGGCCAGGCGCCCGATCCGGCGCCGGATTTCGGCACGGATCGGCAACAGGGTCGCGGCGCGCAGGAGACGCCCCGCCTCGATGCACGAGTCGATCGCCGTTGTCACCTGCGCGAGTGCCTCGTCATAGCATCCGGCGGTGACGAGTGACCACACCGCGATATCGATCGAGACGTAGTAGAGGTCGTCGCTGACCAACGACTCCGTGGACAGCGCGGCCAACGCGAGCGGGGCGATGACCTCGGCCGGCGCAGCGTGCGTGGACGCGACCCACGCCTGCAACGCGAGCATGCTGCGATCGCGGATCGATCCGCCGTTGCGATCGGGCCGCCAGAACCCGATCCGATCCAGCAGGATCTGCAGTTTCTCGGCCGTGATGTCGGAGTAGACCAGTTGCGCCGAGTAGATCTCCAGATCAGGAGCGATGTCGGGCTCGTCGGCGAACTCGACGATGCTCGCTTCGATGAGTTCCCAGGACTCGTCGAACCGTAACTGGGTCATGTACGCCGACGCGAGCGCACGGGTTGCGTCCGCCCGCACGCCCTTATCGGCGGCGAGCTCCAGAACTTGACGGAGCGGCCCGATGGCGTCTCCCCCGACGATCTGAAACCGTGCTGCTCCGAGAGCGAGGAGGTAGAAGCCGCGGTCGACACCGGACACGCTTTCGCGCAGGGCGCGCTCTAGGTAGGCAGCTGTCGTCTCCGGTACTGCGGACGCTGCCGGCGTGGATGCCGCCGCCACGAGTTGCTCAAACGTCCACGCGTCGGTACCCGGGGTGGTGAGCAGCAGGTGACTTGCGACGGCGTCTGGCGACGCTCCCGCAGCAGACAGTGATTCGGCAGCAGCGCGGTGGATACGGGAACGTTCACCGCGCGGCACGTCGTTGTACACGGCATCGCGCACGATGCTGTGGACGAAGCGCAGAGGTTCATCGAATTCCACAAGGTGCGCGTCGCGGAGTTCATCAATCGCTGAGCTCGCCAAACGAGAAGACACTTCCGCGAGCGATGCGACGAGTTCGGTCCACAGGTGCTCCCCCGCCACCGCGAGGGTGCGCGCGATCGCAGACGCGTCCGGCGAGAGCCCTCCCAGGCGTAGAACGACACTGCGCATCACGCTCTGCGCACCAATCGATCGGACCCGTCCTGCGTTAATCCCGACGGGTTCGATGCCAGAGGCACGCACCGCCCCAATCAGCTCGCTGAGCAGGAACGGGTTGCCGCCGGATGCCGCATGGCAGGCATCACAGAACGAGTCGTCTGCCTCGGCGAGCGAGCGGTGGACGAGTGAGCCAACGCCGATCGAACTGAGCGGCGCGGGCTCGAGGAGGATCGCCGCCTCGGCGATCAAACGCTGCACGACGACCGCGCGCGTGTCCGTGACCGGGCGCGAAGCCAGGACGACCGAGACCGGAAGATCGGCCAGACGACGCGCCAGGTAAAGCAGCGCGCGAAGCGATGCCACGTCTGCCCAATGCAGATCATCGACCACCACCACCAGCGGTGCGAGTTCGGCGAGGTGCGCGACCAGCCAGAAGAAGGCGTGCTCGAGCGCGAAGCCGTCGCTGGATGAGGCCTGATCACTCGCCCGTTCACCCTCGAGTAGTAGTCCTGCGATCGGTCGAGCCGGCCCACCGAGCACTGCGGCCCGGGCGTCGGCGTTAAGGCGGCGCAGCCGCCCTTCGAAGAGCTGCCGCATCACCCCGTACGGGAAGTCCTGCTCGAGCTCACCACCACGTGCACGCAATGCGGGCTCAGGGATCATCTGCAACAGTGCGCTCTTGCCGATACCGGCAGGGCCCAGGACCATGGCGGCGGCCCCCCGGCCGGTCAAGGCGCCATGAACAATTGCATGCAGCGCCGCCGCCTCGGCTTCCCGTTCGACAAGCGCGTCCACGAACCCCCCACCACAGCCGACCAGCCTGGAAGAGCGAATCCTACGGGCTGACCGCAAAGTTCAGGGTGGGCACCCTGAGGCGGGCATAGGCAGCGCGCGCCAGGCTGTCGACGACGCGCCGTCGTGATCAAGGAGAGCTTCGTGAATGTTCAACCCGTTCGTCTCGTGGCCCAGCTCGGTGCAGTTGCGCTGACCGTCTCGCTGGCAGCATGCTCGTCCTCCAGCGGTTCCAAGTCCGACCACTCGAGCTCGGCGGGTGCGAGCACACCAACTAGTAGCGCCACCTCGTCGCCGTCTGCACCGACCAACACCGACTACACATCGCTGCTGCTCGACGCGGCTGACATCCCAGTCGCCGGAGTCACCAAGGGCACCGCCGCTGCCCCGCCGCAGGGCACCGGCGCCACAGTGAGCTTCACGGCGTCAGGCGGGCGCACATTAGGCGACACCGTTCTCGTCCTTCCCTCGGCGGGCGCCGCCAAGACCGCCGCGCAGGCATCGGTGACCGCCGCCAAGCAGAGCATCACGGGTGCGATCGCCAGCGACGCCCCCATCGGCGGTGGCGGTACCGCGATCCGCGGCACCACCGCCAGCGGTGCGGTCGCCGCCCTCGTCTTCACCGAAGGTAAGGCGCTCATCGTCCTAGAGTTCGACAGCACCGCGAACGACCTGGTTCCGTCCTCGATCATCCAGCAAGTTGCCACCGCTCAAGACAACAAGATCAAGACTGGGTTGCCTAGCTGACTAGGGACGTCTGCGGCGTTCGAACCTCGGGAGGGACGAACGCCGCAGGCATTCCTGCCTAGCGACCAGCCTCTCGATGATGCGGGATCTGGTCGACCCTGAAGGCCCGCTTGGTCGAGGCGCCACCGGCGAAGGTCTTGACGGTGTCTCTGAGCGTCGCGCCCACCTGCGCCCGCCGATCGGTTCAGGCGGCATGGCAGCATTCATTGACATCGCCACCTGCCCGGAATTTGCCCGATGTTTGATATGTCGCTCGAGCAGGCTCCGTCGGGATACCCGCGTAACGATCTACCTGTGCGGGTACACGCTGGGAGGACCGACTAGCAGAAGGAGCGCCATGACGATCACGCGACTGCTTGCTCAAGCGACGGTAGACGATCTTGCGCGCGCCGAAGATTGGTACGCCCGCCTATTTGGCAGGGAGCCCGATGCGAGACCGATGGCAGGGCTGCTGGAATGGCATCTTGGTGACACCTTCGGTGTTCAGGTGTGGCACGAGCCGCAGCGAGCCGGCCACTGCGCGATGGTGCTTGACGAGTCCGATCTCGATGCACTCGCCACTCGGCTGCGCGACGCGGGGATGGCTGAAGACGGCCCGCAGCAGGCGACCTCGTCTCGCATCTTGCCGTTGGTCGACCCGGACGGGAACCGCGTCGTGTTCACCGATTCATCAAGCTAACGCGCGATCAACGCGGCATACAGCGGCGCTTCGTCACGCCACCGCTGCTGGCCGTGCGGCTATCAAGGGAACAGCTTCCAGCGCCCCTCAGAAACCACCTCGAGGGTGCTGTCGGTCACCTTGATGGCGCTTTGGTCGTCGATCGCATACGCCGGACCCCCGATGTCGGCGGCCCAGCGCTCCGCGTTGGCCATGGTGTTCGCCGGGAAGAGGTCAAGATGCGGAAAGATCGAGAAGTCGACGATCCCGAGGGTGCCGTCGTCGGGTGCGGACTGCCACTCGACGAAGTCGGCGCCGATGCGCGGGGTCATCACCATGCTTCCGGCGCTCACCCCCACCCAGACTGTCTCGGGCAGCGACGGCAGGAGGTCCGCCAGGCCGGACTCCCGTATCCAGTGGCACAGGTAAGTCGCGTCGCCACCGTCCACCAGCAGCGCGTCGGCCTTTCGAACCCACGACACCCAACGCTCCGCACCGACGGTGGGCAGCGCGGTCAGCTCGAGGAGACCCAGCGACTTCCACCCAATGGCGGTCAAGCCACCCCACGGTGGGGTGCCGCTGACGAAGCCGCGGGCTGAGACCGGCCCACATAGCGGGTGTCCCCATTGCGCCGTCGGGATGCAGAGGGCGCTGGAGTCGGCGATAGGCTTGCCCAGCAGCTCGACCAACGCATCGCGGATGCTCGGGTTGGTAACACCCCCGGACGTCAGAAGAAGCCTCACACCTACCTCCTGTCCATCCGGCCATGACGCTCGCATCGACAATCGGGATATGGATGCACAGGCCAGATTGGGCACCATAGCGAATCCCACCGCCCGTGCCACCATCAAGCCCTTGCGCGCACATCGGCAGGTTCGCCCGACTCGATGCGCGCCCGCGGCAGCATGCTCAGTCGAGTCAGCCGCCGACGACATGAACCCGGCGGGGAGATAGTTGGGGTGCCGGTCGAGGTGGCTTCGGGCTTGGTCGATTGGTAGAGAAATTCCTTGCTCCCGCACTGAGTCCTTTGCTCTGGACTCGAATGTTCCGGGCCTCCTAGTATCGCGGCGTGAGTGCACCGCTGAGAGTCGAGCGAATCGTTGGGGCCGTCCCTGACCGCGTCTGGCTGGCATTCACGACTCCCGATGGCCTGCGCCGATGGTGGTGGCCACACCTGCCGGGCACGACACATACGGTCGATCTGCGACCCGGCGGCCATTACCGATTGGAGAACGTGGGTGCCGGTATCGGTGTGCGGGGCGAGTTCGAGACCATCGATACCCCGCACCGATTCTCCGCCACCTGGATCTGGCTGAATGCCGGGATCGACGGCATCGACGAACACGTCGACGTCCGGTTCGAGCCCCATCCCGACGGCACCCGCCTGGTCATCCTGCACACCGGGCCATGGAGCAGCCCAGAACCGGCCGAAGCCTATGCCCTCGGCTGGCGTGACACTCTGGACGTGCTCGTAGCGCAGCTCAACCGCGGCCCGGCTTAAGGATTCCTCCCGGCTGTGCGTGCCGAAAACCTCATCCGCGCTCATCGGCTCCCGTTCCTGCTGCTTCGACACCAACCCACCCTGTCCCATCGGGAGTTCGACGCGCGGCCGAAGACGAGCTGGGCCGACCGGGCGCTCACCCCGCTCACGCTCGACGTCATTCCCATACGCCACCGTGGAGGCCTGCGTCTGATAGTCACGCCGGAGACCGTCCTGCGCCGGCTCGTGACATCCTCTCTCGCCGCTGGACCGCGAAATCGTGTCACGTGAGATCAACCCGGCTGTCCGATAGGCCAATCTCATCTGACACGCGAGAGTCGTGGGCGCTCCGCGCGCGTGACTAGCGCAGAGAAGGTGTCGGCGTTGTAGCGCCACGCCTTGCATCCGCGATCTGAGGTGTCGAGGCGATGATCCTCAGCACCGCAGATCGGGTTGCATGGTGTGCGCAGTAGCGGTCATGGCGGGCGTCAGTTTCTCCGTTCGACGATAGGGATTGCCTGATCGCGGCTATGCGAGATCTGTGTCCCTACTCGGAACGCACGCTGTGCGTGGCCATTTCCGAGCCGTCCTGGTGCCTACCGTGACGTGCTTCTGAACGCGAGTTGGCTGAGCGGCGGCAGGGTCACGCCGAGGTCGACGGCGTGGCCGGTATGGCTGTCAAGGACTTGGAGGCGACCGTCGGCGTCATCGACGAAAAGCCACCGGCTGTCGGGAGACCAGACGAATGATGATCCGTATCCGCCGTTGTCTTGATTCGAGGAAATCGACACTGCGGTGCGGCGAGCGGCACCGGAGGACAGATCGAGCAGGTAAAGCGGGGTCGCCGCTGAGGAATTTGCGTTTTGCAGCACCGCTGCGGTGTTGCCGTCCGGTGAGATCACGCCGCCCTGAGCGTAGGTGTCAACTGGGGTGTTCAGGCGGCGTTGCGCGCCGCTTGAACGGTCGGTGACGTTAGTCGCGCAGTGGTAGTGGTAGTCGCAGTCAACTGTGAGCCAGCGGGAGGGGCCGGCAGCCAGGAGTATCCCCGTGGTGACCCGCCTGAGACCGTCGGGCTGGGCCTGATAGATGCCGCCGGTGCCGAAATACAAGAGGTAGCCGGCGCTGTCGGAAGATGCCGGCCCTAGGTCGCTCGGAAAGGTAAGTGACAGACCGGTCGGCCTGCCGCCGAAGTCGACCAGCGTCATCACCTGGCGGCCGCTGCCGCTCTGCACCCACAGGTGTTCGCGATCCGGGCCGGGCAGCGCCGGTCCGCCCTGCGCGAAGGTGGCGGGCAAATCCTTGGCCGGGTGTCCATCGACAACCAGGTAGCCGGGCACGAAATCCAACGGACGGATGATGACCCGATCCGGGCCGACCACGAACGACACCCCACCGGTACTGGCCAGTCCGGGTACTACCGTGCGCGTGATCCGCCCCAGAGCGAGTTGGATCCGGACCATGACATCCTGGCCTCGGCCGAACAGCTCCCAGTCGGCAGGCGCGTCGAGCAGCCGGTGGCCGAACGCGGTAACCGTCACTGGAACAGTCGAGGCTGGGGGTGTCGTCGGCGTGCCCGGCAGGGATGAGCCCGCCGAGCGGACGGGTGTTGTTGGCATGTGCCCGGCTTGGGACGCCTCGCGCTTCGCGTTGTGTCCCGTCAGCGCCACGACGATCACGGCGGTGACCGCGGCTGCCAGCAGCGCAATCCACCACCAACGTCCCCGGCGGTGTCGCCGCCGCGTGTGGGTAGCGTCCTCCCGCGGTGCAGGCCCGAGGTCAAGCCACTCCACCCCACCTGAACCAAGGTTTCCGCCGCCGTCCACGTAACCATCATCGACTTGTCCGCGTAAGGACGCCACCAAAGCCTGGCGGCGCCCGATGACGACATCGGCGTGACCCGGACGGCTGCGCCGTCTCGACCTCACCGCCTGGGCCAATCGGACCGCCCAGTTGGGCCGCCTACGATTCGGGCCGACCGCGAGTGCCACGGTACAGGGACATCGCTGACGCGGGACATCATCGGCGTGGCCCTGTCCGCGGTAGCGACGCTCGTACGCGGTTCGAGAGGATCGCAGCAGGCAAACGCGGTGCGATTGCGATGTCGCTCATACAGGCGATGCGACACGCACCCACGGGCCCGGGTCGCGGACACGCATGTATTGCTGTCGGGGCGGTGAACGGTGATCCTGAAGCCATGATCCTGTTGGCGGGAGAGCTTGCCTTGGTGGCGATCGATTCCGCTACGGGCCGCGCACGGGTTGGTGAGCGGTCGTTGATGAACGCGACCCTCGCTGGTTTGCTCGTGGCGGAGCTGGTCATTGACGGGGTTTTCACCGCCGGGAAGGACGCAGGGCACCTCCGTCGCACGGCAGCACCGGCGCCGGCTGACCCGGTGTTGGCCGCGGCAACCCGAATCGTCGAGGACGAAGGCCCCACGGTGAAGGCCGTGCTCTCGGCTATGGACCGCTGCCTGAACAAGCAGCTCGGCACCGGGACCTGGGACAGCGTCCTGAGCAGCCTCGCCGACGCAGATGTCCTCGCACCAGTTTCAGGTCGGTTCATCAGACACTATGAGCTGACCCGACCCGCCGTGCGTGAGGAGATCCTGCACCGGCTGCACGCCGCGGCGACAAGCGACGGGCCGTTGGATCCCCGTACGGCCGCGCTGTTGTCCATGACCGGCCCGGCTCACCTGCTGGAGCGAGTCGCCCCCGACAAGGCGACCCGGAAGAACGCCCGCCACCGCATCGACCACTGCTTGGAGGGCAGCGACCTGGCCGGTGTCGCGTCCCTCGTGCGGAAGGTCCTCCAAGAGGCTCAAAACGCCGCCGCCGCGGGAGCCGTCACCGCTGTCATCGCCTCCACCGCGTAGGGAAGTTCTGCCCGCACCGGCGCGGGCTCACCGTGCCTCGGCCCGGCTTTCACGGCCCATGAGAACCGGCATGTAGCCGCAACTGGGTTCGAACCGGTACCGACGAGAGCTCGCAGGATCATGGCCGTCGCGCACTGCGTCGCCGACCCGTTGACGTGGAGACGTACTCCCACGTTGCACCCGAACTCGAACGACGACTTCTACTGCGTCTTGACGCTGGCACGCAGCCCTCGCCGCGTCCACAAGGCGTCGGATCTCGTTCGGGCTGCGCGAGCCAAGTGGGCGGCCGAAGAGCCGCGATCGATCGCGCACGATAGGACGTATCAGCCATGAGTTGACGCGCGTGTCGTTGACACCGGGGTCCGATCCTCTCCTGCGGCGGCGGTCGTTTGCCCACTACGGTGATGGGATGGCAGCCGAAGCGACGCCGACGCTGTATGAGTGGGCCGGGGGCGGCCCGGCCCTTTCCGGCCTGATCAATGCGTTCTATGACCGCGTTGAGCACGACGACCTCCTCAGCGGGCTGTTCCCCGGTGGCGTGAGCGCCGCGCACCGAGAACACGTCGCGACGTGGTGGATTGAGGTGTTCGGAGGCCCAGCCGACTACACCGCCAACCTCGGCGGGTACGAGGCGATGCTGGATCACCACCGGAACCTGGCGATCAGTGCCGAGCAGCGGTTGCGGTTCGTCGACCTGATGAGCCGCGCCGCCGACGACGCCGGACTACCGAGCGATCCGGAGTTCCGATCGGCGATGGTCGGCTACCTCGAGTGGGGCACCCGGCTCGCGATGCACAACTCACAGCCGGACGCTGAGGTCGTTCCCCACGCACCTATCCCCCGCTGGGGCTGGGGCGTCGCTCCGCCGTACACACCCTGACGGCCACACTCGCATCAGGTTCGGGGTCAAAGAGGTGGGTGCTGCATTGTCGGTCAGCCGCTGACATGTGCGGTGTTGTCGAGCCAGTGCTGGACGAGGTCGGTGTCGCCGTCGACGCTGATAGTGGTGCCTTCGCTGTCGGTGAGATGAAGGCGTCGGGTCAAAGTCAGCAGCAGAGATCGTGCCGGGCCGGTCACCGTCACATCGGCCTCTCGTGTTCCGAGCTGCCACGTCGCCCCGTCAGGGCGCCGTTCGACCAACCAGGCACCCGCGTCGTCCGCGGCGTCGGTGGCCAGCCACTGCAGGGACTGCCCGGTGCCCCGGAGCGCGTGCGCGGACTCGGGTCGCTGCATCTCCCACGTGGCGGAGGTGAGCATCGCGAGGTGGTTGCTGATGAGCGCGGCTGCGATATCGGCATCGATGTCGGCCGGTCGGCCCGCCGCCTTGGCTGCATCGAAGCCGTGGACGACCGCCTCGTTGAGGAGGCTGGACATCCAGAATTGCGTCCCGGACCGATCGTCGGCCGCGGGGTTGAACACCGGCGCGTCCAGCGCATCACCGGAGCACGCGCCCGCCGCTCGCTGCGCGGACTCCGAAAGCCACGCCCGCCACGCGCCGGGGTCGGGAGGAAGTACGGCCATCTCCGTCGGCAGCTGGGTGGGGTCGGTGATGCGCCGTTCGATGATCTCCGCGACCCAATGCTGACTCTGGCCGACATGTTGGACCAAGTCGGTAATAGTCCACTTTGGGGTTGTCGGCACGACGGCGTCAGGTCCTGCCGCGGCGGCTGACTCCGCTAGACGGCGGGTGTGTTCGACGATCGCTCGCCGGACACGTTCCGCGTTCAACTCGGTCATTGCATAATCCTTTCGATAGGTTTCGTTTGTGGTAGTCCGATACCCCAGTGACCGCGTCGTTCGACGAAGACATGTCAGCAGGACTTCAGCGGTTGTGAATCTGTGAGACCCAGCCGGCTACATTCGTGCCACTGCGGGGTGTCGCGTCTGGCCTGAGTTTACGGAAGGACTGTTGCAGCCCTCGGTAGCGCGCGACGGCGAGGGACGCGGCGAGTCGACTCGACGAATCCGAGCGCCCGTGCGAACGCGATCACGGAACGCTGGATCGGCAGCTGTCGGCGCGAACTGTTCGACCAAACGTCGATAAGGAACCAACGCCAGGTGATATCGATCGGCGACGGTGTCGATGCATCTCTTGACTTCCTCGCCGGGCGCGAACAAACGACTCCAGGAGGGGTTCAGCGCGAAGCTGAACTGATAGGCCAGCGGGGGACTCCGTTCAACATGCGCCGCTCGAAGCTTTGATGAATACTCGCGTTCATGAAACTCGCCATGCGCCTCAGACTGTCGGTCGGCCTGGCAGCCGCACTCGCCGGCGCCGCGCTCACGGTGCTGCAGGCAGGCCCGGCCGCAGGCGCATCGGCGTCCACCGCACCGACGTTCCACAGTGCTGCCGGGCTGAGTCTCATATCGGCCCAGGCCGATGGGCCGCGGACCTGGCGGCTGAGCATCCGTTCCGAGGCGCTGTCCCGGCCGGTCGACGTGGATGTGCTGCTGCCGACCGACTACGCCTCCACCACTCGCCGGTACCCGAGCGTTTACCTGGAGCATGGCACGAGCGGCCGGGCGTCGGACTGGCTCGAGCAGGGCAACGCGGCGGCGGCGACAGCTCTTTATCCGATGATCGTCGTGATGCCGGATGCGGGGTACAGCGGGAACGGCGGTAGCTGGTTCACCAACTGGGTTGACCAGGGCACCGCACTTGGCACAGCGAACTGGGAGACGTTCCACATCGATCAGCTGATCCCGTTCATCGACGACAATCTGCGCACGATGACGTCGCGCGATGCTCGGGCGATAGCTGGACTCTCGCAGGGTGGTTTCGGCTCCTTCTCCTACGCCGCGCGGCACCCGGATCTCTTCGTGGCGGCTGCGTCATTCTCCGGTGCCCCGGACATCGACTCGAACCTCCTCGTCAAGACCGCGGCCACGGCCGTCATCTCCGCCACTGCCACCGGCCTGGATGGCGTCGAGCCCAACGCCATGTTTGGCGATCCAGCAAGTAACGACATCAACTGGCAGGGCCACAATCCGGCTTCGCTCGTCACCAATCTGGGCGCTACTGACCTTCGGCTGTGGAGTGGCAATGGCCTGCCCGGTCCGCTCGACAATCTGATGAGTGCGGTCTCGGGGGCAGTGATAGAGGGCGTTGTCCACGCCTCGACGCTGTCCTTCGCGCAGGTTGCGAGCGCGGCCCACGTTCCCTTCGTCTTCAACGACTACGGCCCTGGCACCCACAGCTGGACGTACTGGTCGCGTGACCTGACCGAATGGTTGCCGCACCTGGCCGCGGTGTTCGCTGCGCCGCCGGCCGTACCGTCATCGATCACCTACCGCTGCGTCGACCGGAGTTGGACGCAGTGGGGCTGGACGGTCGCCACCCACCGGGTGCCAGCGCAGGCGTTCAGCGCGCTCACCGATGCCTCACGTGGAGCATTCTCCTTCACTGGCGCGCCGGCCACCGTGCGTACGCCCTCGTTCTACGCCCCAGGCTCTGTCCACGTCATTACGGTTACCGGCGGCAGCGCGCCGCCCGTGGCGACCGCAGACCGCCAGGGTCAGCTCTCGATCGACGTCTCACCTGCCTCACCCCAGCAGCCCACCCTCGTTGCAATCGCACGCGGGTGATCGGCCGACGTTCAAGCATCGCCGACAAGCACGTCCTGATCACCGGCGCCGCCAGCGGGATCGGACGCGCGATCGCCACGCAACTCGGCGAGGCGGGGGCGAGGCTGTACCTGACCGACCGCAATGGCGAGTCGTTGAAGGACGTTGCGGGCCAGATCGAGCGCGCGAGCGGGAAGGTCGCTCTCGCGCGAACCGCCGACGTGAGCGTGGTCGAGGAGGTGACCGCGCTGGCCGACGCGGTGCACGCCGTCACGACCTCAGTCGATGCCGTCCTGAATGTGGCCGGCATCGCGATCTGGGGGACCGTCGAGCGGATGAGCCACGAACAATGGCGGACTGTGATCGATGTGAACCTGATGGGACCGATCCACGTCATCGAGAACTTCGTCCCGGCGATGGTCACGGCCGGGCGCGGCGGTCATCTTGTCAACGTTTCATCGGCTGCCGGACTGATCGGTCTGCCCTGGCACGCGGCATACAGCGCCAGCAAGTTCGGCTTGCGTGGCGCGTCGGAGGTGCTTCGTTTCGACCTTGCCCGGCACGGCATTGCGGTGACGTTGGCGTGCCCGGGCGGCGTCGACACCCCCCTGACGGACAGCGTGCAGGTTGCCGGCATCGACACCACCAGTCCTCAGTTCCGTGCGTTCAAGGGGCGCTTCGAACGGCGCGCCGTGTCTCCTGAGCACGCGGCGGAAAGGATCATCGCCGGCATGCTCGGGCGTCGCGCGCTCGTCTACACCTCGCGCGACACCCAGGCCGTTTAC
>JALYIS010000063.1 GCA_030775705.1 Actinomycetota bacterium | reverse complement strand
CCAGATCACGGCGCTGGCGGTGCAGTCGGTGTGGCAGGTTGCGTCTCAGGCCGCGATGCTTGCGGTTGCCGGCCAGATCGGGGACATCGCGATCCGGTCGGATGTGAGCGAGAACTTCATCCTCGGGGCGTTGCCGCCGGGGACGTTGGCGAACTGGAAGGTGCTGGTTGTAGCGGCTGAGAGCGAGCTGGTGGCGCGCAAGGATGTCGCGAGCGGCTATCCGGGCCTTGACTCGGGCGGGCTGTTGAAGCTGACGGAGTTTCCGGCGATTCCGGAGTCGCAGGTTACGAACCTGACCGCGGATCTCGCGGCGAAGGTGGTGAAGGCCGCCAACGGCTCGGATTTCCCGGATCCCGAGGCCGTCAAGTTCAACCTGAGCGTCCAGGCCTTCACGGCGAAGGCGGCCGCGACGACGAACCTTGCCCTGAGTGGCCTCGCGGCGGTGGACACCTTCACGCCGTCGGCGACCGGCACGAACGGCGGCCCGGACGTGATCCTGGCGACGGGGCAGACGACACCGAGCCAGAACGGTTTGTGGGCCGTCTCGGCGGGTGCATGGAGCCGCCCGACGCGGTTCCCGGCCGGCGGGTTTGTTGATCGGTCGTGCGAGGTTACGATCGGGGGCGGCTCAACGCCGGGTGTGGTGTGGGTGTTGCCGGTCACGACGCGGGTCACGATTGATACGACGGCGCAGGCTTGGACGCTTCGGCCGATTCTCGCGAGCGAGCTCCCAGCTTCGGTGGGAACTATGAGCGGGCTCCCGAGCGCTGCCGGCCAGGTTCCGTTGTCAAACGGGACCGGTTCAAACGTGGCGACTTGGGGTGCGGCCCCGGGCGGCAATCCTCTTGCCCAAACTGCCAAGCAGGTCGCTCCGCTGCTCGCATCGGCCGCCAGACCGATTGCGTCCGAGACCGCGTTCGGCGCTCGGATCGCAGACGAAATCAAGGGCGCAGTGGACTGGGCGGCGGCCAACGGTGCTCAAATGTATCTAGGCGAGGTGGGCTGGCCAAACGCCTCGACCTACTCGAACCTCGCGAATGTCGACGATCCGAATCGGTGGAACCGCGCGATGGCAAACGCGATGAAGCTGGCGATGGCGGCCGGGCAGTGGGTAACGTACTGGAAGGCGTCGATCAACGAGGACTACGACGTTCTCGGCGTCTACAGCCCTCCACATGGCGCGGCGAATGCCGCCTCGCTGTCCGTGGCCAACGAACAGGCGGCGGTCCTAGAGGGACTGTATGTCCCTACCAACGGCGCGCGCGTCGGCATCGCTTACGAGGACGGGGTACAGGGCTTCCCGCAGTCCGGCGTGGATGGCGTGACGACCAGCCTCGCGTCGAACGTCAGGGAAGACCCGGCGTTCTCGTTCGGCGGCTACCAGCCGATGAGCTTCACGTATTCGACGGGCCGCACGGTCAACGCGAGGTACGCGAAGCAATACGACTACGGTGATGCCGCGAGCTACGCGTACCTCGGTTCCCGGCCGAACCTGACGATGGTCCGCCTCGCGATCCGCTGGGAGCGAGTGCAGCGCACCCTCGGCGGTGCGCTCGACACGACGGAGCTCGCAAGGATCGACCAGGCGATCACATGGGCCGCCGCCAACGGGCTCGGCGTCATCCTCGACATCCACAACTCGGGGGGCTACTTCCTCGACAACGGGACCCAGGGCGTGTTCCGCGCCCTGGGCGGGGCGAACCTCACGCAAGCGAACTTTGTCAGCCTGTGGACGCTCCTGTCGGCGCACTACAAGACCGACGCGCGGGTCATCGGCTACGGCCTGATGAATGAGCCGGGCGTCGGCGGCGCGATCGGCTGGTACACGATCGCGCAGGCGGTCGTGACGGCCCTGCGCGCCATCCCCGACACGAAACTCGTGCTGGTGTCGAGCGTGAGCGGCGCACTGGGCGACTTCAACCCGTCGTTGGCGGTGCCGGTCACCGACAGCGCGAGCAATATGCGCTTCGAGGGGCACTACTACCCCGACTTCGACATCTTCGCGAACAGCTTCGACACGCTTGAAACGGCCGCCGCCGCCCAAGGCTACGTGCCGGGCATCCTGACATCCGGCAAGGGCTCGGCCGTCCAGCCGGCGACGGGCTCGGCCGCTGCGGCGGACGCACTGAGCCGGGTCATCACGAGTCTCGGCGCGGTCGGCATCTTGCCGCCGCCCACGCAGGCGGCCGACAACTTCAACCGCGCCGACAGCGCGGTGAATCTTTCGGGCGGCGCGTACAGCCCGTCCTACGGTGGGGTTGGCATCCAGTCCAACAAGGCATACCCGCTGCCGGGGAGCACGATTCCGCGGGCGATCGCGATCACCTCCCTGGCGGACGCCGTGGTGCAGGCTGACGTGACGCTGTCGGGGGTGCGCGCTCTCGTCGGCGTGACGGGCCGCGTGACCGGGACGCTGACGTATCT
>JALYIS010000062.1 GCA_030775705.1 Actinomycetota bacterium | reverse complement strand
CGCTGATCGGGGTCACGCCGGTCAGGCCCGCTTTGGCGGCCGCAAAGTACGACTGTGCAGTTTGACCTGGGATCGTAGCGATCTCGTTCGCGGTCAGCACCTGCACGTTGATCTGCCGAACTGGTATGCCGCTGCTTTGATAGAGGCAAGCAGGGGCATTAAACGGTGGAGCGGGCGCGATGGGCTTGGCTGTCACCGGCGCCCCGACCGCGGCGGAGACGTCGGCCACGCTGGCGTATTGACAGCCGTCTCCAGCTGCGACAGCGCTCGAGCTAGCTGAGCCGACCGAACTTGCAGGACTGGTGGGTGGCGCGGATGTTTCAGCGGAACTGGCTGTGGTCGTACCTCCACCCGTAGGGGCTGGCGAGTGCGTGGAACTGCACGCGCTGAGCAGCAACGCTGCAGCCGCAAGAGAAAGCAGAGTGCAGGGGCTCGCGGATCGCCGGATCTGCGGTGTGTCCATGGCGATTCACCTTTCGGCCTAGACGGTCCGGGCAGTATGAGATCGGCCCGCGCGGCGGGTGTCGGTGCCACAGGCGCATCCTGCCAACCTTCCCGGCAAGGGGAAAGCCCTCGGGCATGCTCATTGATCGATTTCAAGCGATCAACCGGCAAAGTGAGTGGTCCGAGGTGAACGGCCCGGTCGCGACGCTGACTACGGAGGGTGCCGAGGTGTGCAACCGCTGCTGGGCGAGGCTTGAGCGGCGCGGCTTGGCCGATGGAGCGGTGGGGCCGGTGGGCGTTGTGGTGGTTCTCGGACTCGCGCAAGACCCGCCACAGATGCCGCTGGTTCAGATCAGGGTTTGGTCGAGAGTTCGCGTCGGGATCCAGCGTTCCATGATCGCGTTTGCGCGCGGCGCTCGGATGGGGCTGCGCAGGATTCGGATGGCCGTGCTGGTGACCACTGCGTCGAAGGGGGCGGCGGTAAGCCGGACCAAGATCAGGTGCAGCCGTCTCAGCGACACGGGGAACGATTGCCGAAGACGTACCGCGCAGACTCTTGGTAACCACAGGCGCCGCGGTAGATCTCGATGTGTCGTTTCTGTCGTCCGAATTTGCAGACCTCGCTGACGGTCAAACCCTGTACCTCGATCGACTCCACGCCGGACGAACGTTGTCGAGCATGAACGGTTTGATGATCGCGAGGATGAGAGGCGTCTAGGCGTTTCTGTTGGTCGAGCCGAAGTTGCTGTGTTCATACGCTGCTTCCGCGTGCACAGCTCGATCCAAACCTTGCAGTTCCATATGTTCGGACACTCGCAGCCCGATCGTGCGCTGCACCAGTTGGGCCAGCAGCCAGGTGCCGGTGAAGGCGAACGCAGCGGCCACGGCGACGCCGAGTGCTTGGATGCCGAGTTGGTGCAGTCCACCACCGTCGAACAGGCCGCGCCCGGCTGGGTTGACCGTCCGCGTCGCGAAGAAACCGACCGCAAGTGTCCCTACGACTCCGCACACACCGTGCACGCCGACGACGTCAAGTGAGTCGTCGTAGCCGTGGTGGAATTTCAGCCGCACCGCAAGCAGACCGGCCCCGCCAGCGAGGAGCCCGATGATGATGGCGGCAAGGCTGTTGACGTAGCCCGCCGCCGGTGTGATGGCTACCAGGCCGGAGATCGCGCCGGACGCTGCGCCGAGGGTGGTGGCGTGTCCGGTGGCCTTCCACTCGAGCAGAACCCACCCCAGCAGGCCGCCGCATGCGGCGAGGTGCGTGCCGACGAGCGCCTGCGCGGCCAGGTCGCCGGCCGATAGCGCGGAGCCGGCGTTGAAACCGAACCAGCCGAACCAGAGGATGCCCGCTCCCAGCAGCGTGAGGGGTAATGAGTGCGGTGGCATTGCCTCGTGTGGCCAGCCTCGTCGCTTGCCCAGCACGAGGACGAGCGCGAGCGCGGATGCTCCCGCGTTGATCTCGACGACTGTTCCGCCGGCGAAGTCGAGCAAACCTTGATGGGCCAGCCAACCGGTCGGGGAGAAGACCCAATGGGCCAACGGTGCGTACACGACAATGATCCACAGCCCGGCAAAGATCAGGAAGCCGCGAAATTGCATTCGGTCCGCGCCCGCGCCGGTGAGCAGGGCGGCGGTGATGACGGCGAACATCATCTGGAAGGTCGCGTACGCGATCGGAGGCACCGTTAGGTGCATGCCGGGGATGGCGTCATGGGAGTTGGCGAAGCCGGCGAAGTGCAGGTTGCCGAGCAGGCCGCCCCCGACATCGCCACCGAAGGCAAGCGTGTACCCGAGCAGCACCCAAACGATGCTGACCACGGCGATGACGGCGAAGTTCTGGGCCAGCATGGACAGCACGTGCTTGCTGCGCACCATGCCGCCGTAGAAGAACGCCAGTCCCGGTGTCATGAAGAGGACAAGCGCCGCGCAGACCAGCAACCACGCAGTGTTGCCCGAGTCGATCTGCATCGCCCGTCCTCCAGTCGGGCCCAATCCGGGCCGAGAGGACGTTAGCCGATCTGCAGGAAGAGGGTGACTCTGGGCTAGGTGTTGCTTGCACGTGCTGCCTACGGCTTCGGTTGATCCCTCGGTGGCATCGACTGGATCCTGAGATGATCAATATCTGGCGCGATCCGACGCTGTGACATTCGTCCGATCTGTCGCCGACGGCAACGTGCGGGGTGCCAAACTACGGCGCGCAGACCTTTGGCACCCCACAGCTCAGAACATCGGGATGGGAGTGTCGAATCCGGCTATCTCACACACTGCCGCTGCGCCGCCGATCTTGGCCCGAAACGGCGCCGCCAGTCGACCTGCTGCTGCGCTACCGAGGTCGCCGGGACCGGGCGGCGCTGATGCTCAGCTCGGACAGGCGTACGTCGTGACCCTGGGCGCAGGTCACGCGCACCTGCGCGTCGGCGCCGCAGCCGGTGTGCCGGACGGCGAGGGGCGCTCCGGCTGGCCCGCTGAGGTACTGGTCGCCCCACTGCATGAGCGCGAGCAGGGCAGGGACGAGGTCGCGGCCCATCTCGGTGAGGTGGTACTCGTAGCGGGTGCGCTGACCGGGCTCTTGATAGGGCTCACGGCGTAGCAGGCCGGCGGTGCACAGGTGCTTGAGGCGAGTGGCGGTGACCGCGTCGGTAATGCCGACGCGGCGCGCGAACTCGTCGAACTTGTGCGCGCCGTAGTAGGCCTCGCGCATGATCAGCATCGCCGACCGGGTTCCCACTACGCCGAGCGCGCGATCGACGGAGCAGCGTTTGGCCGTCCAGGCGTCGCGGTCGGCGAGCGCCCCTTCGAGCTGAGCCGGCTCGACTGTCATGCCCTGACTCTAGCTTGTGCTGGATATAGTCAGCCAGCTATCGTGCTGACTATGTCCATACAAAGCCAGCAGGTCACCCGACCGGGCGCCGTGCTTGCGGTCTTGTCTCTCGCCGCGTTCATGGCGAGCCTGGACGTGTTCATCGTCAACGTCGCGTTCGACGCGATAGGCAAGGACTTCAGCGGTTCTTCCATCTCGCAGCTGTCGTGGGTGCTGAACGCCTACGCGATCGTCTACGCGGCGCTGCTGGTTCCGGCGGGCCGCATCGCCGACCGGTACGGGCGCAAGGGCGGGTTCATGGCGGGCCTGGCGGTCTTCACGGTCGCGAGTGCGGCGTGCGCCGCGAGTGAAGGTGTCTGGTGGCTTGTGGCGTTCCGGATCGTGCAGGCGGCCGGTGCCGCGCTGCTGACGCCGGCGAGCCTGGGCCTGGTGCTCGCGTCCGCTCCGGCGCAGCATCGCGCGCGGTCGGTGCGGATCTGGGCCGCGACTGGCGCCATCGCGGCGGCGTTCGGCCCGGTCGTCGGCGGTGTGCTGGTCGAGGCGAGCTGGAGATGGGTGTTCCTGGTGAACGTCCCGGTCGGGCTGGCTGCATTGGTCGCGTCGGCTCGGCTCGTGCCCCGCTCCCGCGACGATGCCGTGACACGCATCCCCGACGTTTTGGGCGCGGTGTTGCTCGCGGTCGGCATAGGCGCGCTGTCTCTCGGACTCGTGCAGGGGCCGGGCTGGGGCTGGGTGGCGGCACGCACCGACGCGGCGTGGGCGCTCGCGCTGATCGGGGTGCTCGGCTTCCTGTTGAGCTCGGCGCGGCACCCGGTGCCGGTCGTCGAGCCGGCGCTGCTGCGGGTGCGGGCCTTCGTCTGGTCGAACGTGACGGCGTTGTTGTTCGCGATAGCCTTCGCCGCGTCGCTGCTGTCCGTCGTCCTGTGGTTGCAACAGGTATGGGGGTACTCGGCGATCAAGACCGGGCTGGCAATCGCGCCGGGACCGTTGATGGTGCCGCTGTTCGCAGCGCTGGCCCATCGTTACGCCGCCCGGGTGCCGGTCGGGATCGTCGTCTCGGCGGGCTGCGTGCTCTTCGCGGCGGGATCGCTCATCACCGCCGCGCGGGTCGGACCCGTCCCGGACTACGCCGCGGACCTGCTGCCCGGCTGGCTCGTCGGGGGAGCCGGCGTCGGTCTCGCGCTGCCCTCGATCCTGTCATCGGCGACCGCCGACCTGCCCGCCGCCCGAGCCGCGACCGGTAGCGCCGTGGTGAACATGAACCGGCAGATCGGC